>JAWODB010000012.1:0-2568 GCA_046483505.1 Phycisphaerae bacterium | reverse complement strand
CCCATGATGCGGCGGAAGCGTTTCTCGGTCGCCACCCACGCCGTCGCCGCCCACCGCAGGGCCATCGCCCCGTCCCGCCACCGCCTCACCCGCCGCGTCCGCTGCCGCACGCCCGACTGCGGCGACTCGATGAGGTTCGTCGTCGCCAGGCACCGACGCAGCGCCGGCGGCAGGCCGAGGGCGTTCACGGTGAACGTCTCCTCCAGCCCTTCCCGCAGGCTCGCCGCCGCCGTCGGATGCTCCACCTGGAGCCACTCGGCCTGCTTCCGCAGCCGGGCCATCCCCTCGGCCGGCTCCAGCCGGTACGCCGCCCGCATCGCCGCCTTCACCTGGTCCCGCAGGTGCTTCGGAACGTGATCGCAGACGTTGCGGACCTTGTGCTTGCGGCACCGCTGCACCGGGTTGTCCGCCCCGTAGACCGCGTCCACGGCCGCCCGCAGGGCTTTCGAGCCGTCGATGACGAACAGCCGCCGACGGCCGCCCTCGACCCCGGCCGGCTTCACCCCGCGGGCCACCAGGCCCTCCAGCAGCGCCTTGGCCGCCGCCGCGTTCTCGCTTGCCCCCTCCACGAGCCCCAGGACGTGCTTGCGGCCGTCGGCGGCCACGCCAATGGCACTCAGCACGTGGTGGTCGCCGAAGACCAGGCCGTCGATGTAGAGGATCAGCAGGTCCAGGTCGTCGAACCGCCGCTCGGCCAGGGCCTTCAGGGCCTCGGCGCTGGCGTCGATAAACTCGCGGCTGACCGCCGACTTCGAGACCCCTACCGCCTCGGCCACCTCCGGCAGCACCTCCCGGTAGGAGCGCGTCGAGACCCCGTGCATGAGGATCTCCACGATCCGCCGCCCGAGCCGCCCGTCGGCCTGCATCGCTTCGTAGGCCGGGACTTCGACCTCCGCCCCGACGCCCGGCCCCTTACGCCGGAGCCGCGGCTTCTCGACCCGCACCTTCCGGTCCGAGAGCGTCACGACGCCCGGCTGCCGGCCGTGCCGGCGGACCGCGCCGCCCGCCTTGCCCGGATGACGCGGCCCGGCCACCTGCTCGGCGCTCATCAACAGGACCGCTTCCACCGTGGCCCGGCCGACCACCTCGATCACCTCATCCACGGCCGCCTCGGCACGGGTCACGAGGTCCAGCATCGGCAACAGCACTTGGCCTTCCTTGGCCAGGAACTCGGCCAACTTCCGGCTGTCCTTCGCGTCGCACGTCTGGTAGGCTGTACCCATTGTGGTGGCTCCTTTCGCTTTGTTTCCAACCGAATCTTACCGATTCGGCCGGATTGGAGCCGCCACTTTTTTCAACCTTCAACTGCCGGTGGGACAATCTCCATTTTTCCCGAGATCTATCAATCTCGCACCTCGAAGAATGGATTCTTCCTTTCACTAGGGTTTCTAGATCGCGACGCTGATGTTTTGGGCGTGCGAGTCCGGGAAGTTGATTCACGGTCGGGAGCCCGGGTCACTGAAGAGTATCCAGTTTTTGCATCTTTATCTCAGGAGGAGCGCCATTCATCACATTACCCTGTTTTCGTTACCGTCTCAGTGCCCGTAAAGTTGAAGGCTAACACTGTTCGGAGAAAGGACGAGGAAGAGTGGGCGGCATGGATGAGCAACCCCTTAGGTGAAGAGAGGCCCAGCCTGTGGATAAGCATGCCTGGAACTGGCCTGGAAGTTGAGGTTCAACTGTACGACATGTCGGGCAAGGTCAGCGACTGGGTACCTGTTTTTTTTGGCTCTCCGTCAACTTTGCAGAACGGCCGGAGCGTTCCGGGACTGGCCCCTGCGCAGCCTCCGGGACGGCTGCGGCGGATGATTCGCACGGCATTGCCCGCTAAGGACCTGTTTTTGCTAGCCTTACGTGGCTGTGGGCCAGCAGCACGCCCTGGGACCCCACGGATCAGTCGAGTTGGGCGGCCCTCGTGGGCAAGCAGAAGCATCAGGGGGGAGTAACTGGCCCCATCGTGTTCTGGTAACCGCTTGTCAGCCAAGGAGTTACGCAGTCGCCTAGCTACAAAGCCATCCGCCAACGTGACGGAGAGCCTTTTTTTTGGCTCACGGGCGAACAAGCCATAGGGAATGCCGACAATAACCGTAAGTGTCTGCTTGCCAGGAAGTCCTGGTAGCCGTTCGTGTTTCGCCCAGTCTGGACAAGCAAGGCTTTTGCCTGGTAATCGTCAGCCCGAATGCGGAATTTGGAATCCGGAATGAAGGGCCGCGGCCGTGCCGCCGGAAATATCGCGGCGCACAACGTACGCAGGATCTTTTCACTGAGCGTACATGACGCGTTTGGCACCTCTGAGACGAGGCCGACGGCACCGACACCCTCATCGCCGAGTACCCCTACGACGGCCTCCACCGGCGCATTGCCAAGATCGTGCCGGACGATCCGGCCTCTCCGACCGAGTGGACCCGCACGGAGTACTACTACACGTTCGACTGGCAGGTCTTCGAGGAGCGCGCGGACGCGCAGAGCACCCTGGCCGCGGCCCGGACGACCGTCTCCACCACGATCGAGCGACAGTACGTCTGGGACCCGCGCTACATCGACGCCCCCCTCTGCCGCGACACCGAC
>JAWODB010000111.1:0-3780 GCA_046483505.1 Phycisphaerae bacterium | reverse complement strand
GTCACGGCTTTCCACCGGCCTTCTGGTCGGGGGGCGGCTTCGGGTCCGGGCCCAGACGCAGGCCGTCCTCCGCCTTGGCCCGGAGGTCCTTCAAGAGGGTTTGCTCCCACTCGTTGAGGGTCATGAGCCCTTCCAGCCCCCTCACGATTTCCCGGATGACCTGTTCGCGTTTGGGCATATCGGCCTCCCGTTTTTTGATTGCACGCCGCCCGTGGACGCGTATATTGTATCTGAGCGAACCCTGCGGACGCAGTGTACGCGTTCACGGCACTTTGTCAACCATATCGTCCGCATACGCGTACGAATCGGCAGTTCGGTCCCCGTTTGGGGCAGGTGGAAGCCATGGACCAGTCTGAGGACAGGGCAGGCCTGTCGGACCGTCTGAGACGGCTCCGCGAGACGGTCTTCGGACCGCGCGGCCGGGCGGCGTTCGCCCGGGCGCTCGGCGTAAGTCCTTCTACGTACAACTATTACGAGAAAGGGAGGCAGCCCCCCGCGGACCTCCTCGGCCGGGCCGCCGAGGTCACCGGGGCCGATCTGACGTGGCTCGTCAGCGGCCGGGGCCAGCCGTTCGCGACCACCGGCGACACGGGCAGTGACACAACGTTGTCACACCCCGCCCGGGAGGCCGTCGACCGGTTCGACCGCACGATGGGGGGCACGGCTCCCCCGCCGGCTCACGCCGCCTTCGAGGCCCTGCTCCGCCAGGTCGAGGCCGCCGCCCCGCCGCACGTCTCCTTGTGGCAGGCCGCACCGTTTGCCCCAAGCGAAGAAGCGATTCCGATTCTCGGCCGCACGGCGGCCGGTCTCCCCGCCGAATGGGACGCGTGGTTTGCCGGCGAGGCCGACACGGACGTCCTGGAAACGCTTCTGGCGCGCGTGGAGACGCGCCCGGCGAAACGGCGTCCGGCGGCCGTCGCCCCGCCGGACCCGCAGGTCGAGGCCGCCGCCCCGGCCGACCCGACGGCGGAGATCATCCAGTTAGCCGCGCCCACGCCGGAGGGCGTCGCGGAGTTCCTGCGCCTGCCCGGCCTCGGCCGGCTCGAGCCCGGCACCTTCGCCCTTCGGGTGGACGGCAACAGCATGGCCCCGCGCATCCGCGACGGCGACATCGTCGTCGCTCGTCGCGACGCCCCGCCGCGCAAAGGACACACCGCCGTCGCCAGGATACGCGGCCGCATCGGCGTCACGGTCAAACTCTGGCGGACGGAGGGCGACCTCGTCCATCTCGTGCCGATCAACGACGCGTGCGATCCAGGTGTCTTCCCACGGGACCTCATCCTCTGGGCGTGTCGGGTGCTCTGGCTCGTCCGGCTCTAGCGGTACCTCCTCCACGACGGCGACGCTGGCGGCCAGCGCCAGTCCCGCCACCACGAACGCCAGCAGCGCCAGGAGCAAGGCCCCCGTCTTGAGGCGTCGGATGCGCTGCTCGGCCCGCCGGGCGCGGGAGGGGTCGGCCAACACCTGCTCCAGGAACCGGCACCGCCGCGCGATGCTGAAGTGCCGCAGCCCGCGCCGCGTCTCCGGCGCCCCGTTCAGACGGGCGATGCGGCGAAGCGCCGCGATGAACGTCTTGACGCGGTGCGCGCAGACCGAGCCCGCCCGGACCGGCGCCTCGTCCGAAGCCTCCTCGTCGTTCTGCGGCGCGTCGGCGGCAGGTTCCGGCTCCGGCGACGCGTCCGGCGCGGGGTCCGGCCTGGGCGCGGGGTTCGACTCCGCCGGCCCGGCCTCCGCGGCACGCCGGCGCGCATCCGGCGGCGAGCAGCCCTCCGGGCACTCCGTGGCCCGGACCGCAAACAGGTCGCACTCCTGCTCGCACCGCCGCGACACGTAGCCGAAGACGAGGAGCAGGTACGAGAGGACGACGCTGCCGGTGGCGGCCATCCCCGCCCAGAACGAGTCCGTCGCCATGGCGAGGGCTTCGCCCATGACGACGGCGACGGCCATCGCCGCCAGCGTCATGACGAAGTACAGCAGCGGGTGCCGGTACGTGACGTGGGCGGCCTCGTGGGCGAAGACGGCTTCCACCTCCTCGGCCGAGAGGCTGAGCAGCAGGGCGTCGGTAATCAGGATGTACCGCAGCGGGCCGACGAGGCCGATCATGCAGCCGTTGGCGATGGAGAGGTTCGTCCGCCAGATGCGGACGTCGGAGACGCGGATGCCCGCCCGGCGGGCCAGAGCCACCAGCCGCTGCCTCAGCCGGCCTTCGGGCAGCCGCTCGGTCCGCCAGCACAAACAGACCCACGGGCCGGCCATCAGGGCCGCCGTGACCAGCACGCCGACGCCCACCACCGCCGCCACGGGCTGGGGGAGCAGCCGGGCCGCCGCCTCGTTCACCGCCAGCAGAAACAGCATCGGCACGAGGATCACGAGCAGGTACTGGCGGAGCATGAACGCGACGTACCGCGGCAGGGTCCAATGCCGGACGGCGACGGGGGCGCCGGCCCGCTCGAACATGAGGGCGCGGAGACTGCGGTCCGCCCAGAACAGGGCCGTCCACGCCACGAGCAGCAGGACGACCAGGGGCACCAGGTTGACGGCCAGGACGGGGACGCTCCATCCGCCGACGCGCGCCCAAGCGGCCGCCGCCCGGCTCCACCCGCATCCGAACAGCACGAACGCGTAGGCGAAGACGACGAGGCTGCGGTACAGCCGTCCAAGGAGTCCCACGGTCCGCAGGAACCGCTGCTCGTCGGTCGCGATCCGGTGCCGCCGCAGCAGGATGTATCCGCTGATGGCCAGGCCGGCCAACAGGACGAGCATGGTCACGATCCAGGCGCCGCCCACGGCCACCCACGGATGGGCCGGGGCGTCGGCCGAGACCAGGTCCGTCGCGAAGACGGCCAGGATCAGGCCCAGGATGACGTAGGCGTACATGGGGTCTCCCGCGGGCGGCCTCACTTATCTGTACGGTCGGCCTCGCCGGTTGTGTGCACAATCTTCGGCTTGTACCGGTAGTAGTCGAAGTCCGGGCTCTGGACCGGCCCGTGGCACGACATGCAGAGGCGGGACGATATGTGCATCTTCGGGTCGGGCTTTAGGCCCTTCTCCTTGTGGTCGGACGTGACGACGTGGCAGGCCTGGCACGTGACCCGCCCAAGACCGGGGGTCTTCTCCATCGACACGAACCCGCCCTCGCGCCCGAGGCCCATTGTGTGGCACAGGAGGCACTCGGGGTCGCGATGCCGGCCGGCCTTGCGGACGGACTCGTACGCGTGGGCGTGGGCGGTCGTTTGCCACTGGTCGTACGCCTGCTCGTGGCACTCCTTGCAGGCCTCGGCGGTCTCGAAGCGCGGCGGGACGGGCGTCTGGTCCCAGTCGGGCGGCGGGGCGTCCTTCGATTCCTCCACGTACTTCCAGTACAGGTCCATGACCCACCTGGCGTCCGGAATCCGGGCCGAAAGGACCGTCACGTCGTGCTCCAGACGGATGCCGCCGCCGTCCGGCTCGCGGCCGAGCGCCACGCTGCCGAGCACGCGGCCTGCCGGGCCCGGCGCGACGAGGAGCGTCCCGTCGATGCGCTTCGGCGTTCGGAGCAGGTGATACGTGCGGCCGGCCACGACGAGGTCCAGCCCCTCGACCTCGCGGGCGAGGGCCTCGCTTTCCTCCAGCCCCAGGTGCGCGAGGGCCACCACGACGTCGCAGTCCGCCAGGACCTCCGCCTCGCGTCGTGCGGCGTCCAGCGGCGGCTCGACGACGAGGCCTTTGCGCCACTCCCGCCGCGGGAACCCCCATGCCCGGTTGGCGATGACGGCGAAGATGCCCACCTGCAGCCCGGCC
>JAWODB010000349.1:0-11514 GCA_046483505.1 Phycisphaerae bacterium | reverse complement strand
GGTCCAGGGCCCACACCTTCTCGGGTTCGGGGAGACGCGCCGGCGCCTTGACCTCCGTGGCCCGCACCCACTCGGCGGGGAGCCGGACCGAACCGATGAGCCAAGGCGGCTCCTCGCCCCAGGCAAGGTCGCGCGTCAGGCGGATCAGCTTGCCCGCCTCGCCCGACTCGTCCGCGTTCAACTGGCCGCGGTACGCCACGCCGCCCTTGAAAACGTAGGTAATGGGCCCGGCGGCCTCGGCGGCCTTGCCCGTGGCCTCACGGTCCCAGGGGTGGTGTTTCCAAGGCTCCTCCTTCGATGTGCCGGGGCTGGAGTCGTCGCCGGCTTCGTAATCGATGTACCGGACGGCGTCGCCCTTCTCGAAGACGAACGGCTCCGGCGCCCACTCCAGGTCCCCCGTCGGCAGGATTTTGGCGTGCGGCTTCTTCCAGGAATACTCACCTGCCGCGCCCGCGGCCGCCGACGCGGCCAGCAAAACGCTCGCCACCAGACACGCCACGTGTTGCACCTGTTTAGGCATGGCCTGCTCCGTTCGGTCGGGTCCGCATCTTCTTAAACAACCAGGCGTGCCCCCGGCACCGCACCAACTCGCGTGCAGGAGCGGCTGCGCTCCGGCACGTACATCTATGAGACGGGTGCCGGTCGAACCTGACGAGTAGCCGAGATAGCCGTAATAACTGCTGACCTGGCCGCCGGCCTCAACGGTCAGCGTGCGTTCGCCGCCACGACCGACCCAGAGATCGTCGCTTTGGGTCCACGTGGAACCCGCGCCGGTCACCGTCGTCGTGCCCGTTGAACCCGGCCAGTACCCGAGGTAGCCAGAGAACGACGCCGCGGTCAGGCCGTCGGCGATGTGAAGTGTGCCGGTGACCGTCTCAGATATGGTGCGTGCCCTGTGCCGGACATCAGCAGTATCACCAAGGCAAGGCACGAGAGCGAACTGATTCACGGCTTAAGAGACACAGGAACGCCGCTCTCCGCGACACGGAGGCGACAGGCGCACCGCAAGTCCTTGTGCCACAAGGGCCGGCGGTTGATGCCAAGTCAGATGCCCATCGAAGGAGGCTCCACGCGCCGCGAGCGTCCGTATGGCCCGTGAAATCAAGAAACACCAACTACGGGGACCAATGCCAACTCGCTTACCAAGGCCTGACGCCCACCTCGTCTTTTACACCTGCCGCGGATGGTCAAAGCCAAACCACCCATTCATCATCCTGCCCAATACGCTTGCGGTCCTCGACGCACGAGCCGCCGATCTCGTGGGTGCCTCGATGGATGCAGACCCGCATTTCCGTTCTCGCCCGTTCAATGCATTGCCGCTTGCGACATTTCGCCCTTGTCACGGCCTTCGATAAAACGGTGGCGCCAAGGGCGGCATGGCACACACGTCTGACAGATGCGGTCGCACCGTCAGGAAGACGCTCGGAAAGATGCCTTTCCGTTTTCGCAGTCGTAGTCCTCCGCGCCGCGCAAGATTCCGTTGGCCACCGTCACAGTCCTTCCCCCATCCCCCGACGCCGCCTCGCCATTTCCGTCGGCGGGGAGAGGTTCCAGCGGGCGATAGCGAATGCCCGCCGCCTCCAGCCGCCGGAGGTGGTGCGCGAGGCGCTCGCGGAACGCGCGGAAGTCGCGGCTCTCCTTCGGCGACCAGAGCGTTTCGATGAGCGCGCAGGCGCGGGGGTAGGTCATGTACTCGCGGCGCGCTTTGTCGGGAATCTTCTCGCCCCACAACTGGCCCTGTCCGCCGAGGATGTGGCGGGCCTGCGCGGCATCGAGTTCCGAGGGGGCCGGCTCGAACGTATACACCTTCTCCAGGGGCAGCACGCTCCCGCCGAAGCCCTTCTCGCCGCGGGCTTGGCGGTAATCGAAGTACGTGTGACTGGTGGGGGCCATGACCACGTCGTGGCCGGCCCGGGCAGCGGCGATCCCGCCGGCGGTGCCGCGCCAACTCATGACCGTGGCCCCTTCGGCCAGGCCGCCCTGGAGGATTTCGTCCCAGCCGACGAGCCGTCGGCCGTGCCTGGCGAGGTAGGCGTCCATCTGCCGGATGAACCAACTGTGGAGTTCGTGAATGTCCTTCAGGTTCAGCCTGCGCATCTGGGCCTTCATCTCGTCGCTGGCAGCCCATTGGCCGGTGCTGGCCTCGTCGCCGCCGATGTGAATGCAGGGGCTGGGGAAGAGGTCCATCACCTCGGCGAGCACGTCCTGCATGAACGCGACGGCCTTCGGTCGCGGCACGAGGACGCGGCCGTGGTCCTGTAGCGACGGCGCGAGTACCTCGGGGTACGCGTCGCGGGCGGCGCCGGTGTGACCGGGCATCTCGATTTCCGGGACGATGGTGACGTGCCGCCGCCGGGCGTAGCGGACGAGGTCGCGGACCTGGTCCTGCGTATAGAAACCCCCCCGCCCGCCGCTGTAATCGCGCTTCGAACCGACCTCGGTCAGCCTGGGATACTTGCGGATCTCAATTCGCCAGCCCTGGTCATCCGTCAGATGGATCTGAAGGTGGTTGAACTTGTTGAGGGCCATGGCGTCGATGAACGTTTTCACGTCGGCCACCGGGATGAAGTGCCGCGCGGGGTCGATGAGCAGGCCGCGCCACCCGAAGCGCGGCCGGTCGGTGATGAGGACGCAAGGCACTCTCCAGGCGACGCCCTCGACCGGGGCGTTGCGATAGATATCCGGTGGGAGCAGTTGCCGCAGCGTCTGGATGCCGTAGAAAAGCCCGGCCGGTCCGGCGGCCTTCAAGTCGATGCGCGCGGGAGTCACCTCCAGCGTGTAACCTTCCTCGCCCAGCGTGGCTTTGATCGCACCGTCCAGGGATAAGGCGACGGCACCGTCGGACGGGGCGGAGGTGGCGACCGCGAGACGAAAGCCCGTCGCCGGCGCCAGGGCCTCAACGAGTTTCTTCGCTTCAGCCGCCGCCGGCCCCACAGCCACGACCGCGGTCCGGGGCGTGATCGTGAACGCGCCCTCGCGCGCCTGGACCTCCATCGGCTGAGGAATGATCGCCGGCCTGGTGTCCGCCGCCTGCGAGCCGCCGCTCAGTGCGACCGCCGCGACCAGGGCCACCACACACACTGCGTACCGCGGCATCACGTTCGACATGCGTTGTCCTTTCGTAGTCGTCCGGAAGCGTTTGCGATGGTTCGCGGCCCACAGGGTGCGGGGTCTCGCCATGACCATGCTTGGCGCGTGAACCCGCCGAGGCCAGTATAGAGAGCCATGAGACCGATTGCCAAGGCCGCGGTGCGGGAGGATGCGGCTCGGGGCGAAGGCTGTCGGTCGGGCGCGCGGGCGCCGCCATCCCTGCCGTCTGCGCCACACAGTGGGGCGGGGTCGACTGCGCCTCGATGCCTCGTGCCCTCGCGCGGGCCCCATGCTATAATCCGTCGGCGCTGCGGCGCCACGGTTCATCCTGTCCAGCGGAGCGAATGGTGAGAGCAACTGGAACCCCGTCGTCGGCACTGCTCGGTCTCCGGCCGATCATGGTGATGTGGGCCGCACTAGCGTGGGCGGCCTCGTGCGCGGCCGACGAACAAGCGATCATCGAACGCGACTGGCGCATGCAGGACGGCGTTGCCACGGCCCGCGAGCCGCGCACGTACGAGGCGGCCGTCGAACGCACGCTGGCGTGCGGCAGTCGCCTGGTGGCGGACCTTCGCCAAAGCGGCGTGGCCCTCGGGCCACTGAATGGAATGTGGGAGGCGGTGCGCGGAGAGTGGCGCCGGCTGTCGGAGGACGCCTCGGCGACCGAGGGGCAGTGGGAGGATCTGTGGCGGCGGGTCCACCGCGTGCGCCGCCGCATCGTGTTGGCCAACCCGCTTGCCCACGTCGGGCCGCTCGTTTTTGCCAAGCGCGTGCCCAGCGCCTTCAGCCATCAGTTGACCCAGTACTACGGCCGTGACGCCAGGCCGGGCGGCGGACTGTTCGTGTTGGAAGCGCCCGGCCGGTCCATGCGGTGCCGGCCCCTCGCCGGCGAACTGGCCACGGGCAGTACCCTCCATCCGGAGGTGTCGTTCGACGGGCGGCACGTCCTCTTCGCCTATTGCCGCGTCGAGGAATCGCCCCGCGACCGCGGCGCACACGCGGGCGTCTTCTACCATCTGTACGAGGTGGCGGCGGACGGGTCCGGCCTTCGGCAACTGACCGACGGGCCGTTCGACGACTTCTCGCCGTGCTACCTGCCGAACGGCAGAATCGTCTTCCTCTCCACGCGACGGGGCGGGTTCCACCGCTGCGGCCGGGGGCCGTGTCCGACCTACACGCTGGCCCTGTGTGAGGGCGACGGCTCGAACCCCCGCACCATCTCCTGGCACGAGACCCACGAGTGGGACCCGTGCGTCCTTCACGACGGCCGCATCATCTACACGCGGTGGGATTACGTCGACCGCCACGCCGTTCACTACCAGCACCTGTGGACGTCCCGCCCGGACGGCAGCAGCGCCGCGGCTTTTTACGGCAACAATACCTTCAACCCGGTGGGGACGTGGGAGGCCCGTCCGGTTCCCGGTTCGACGAAGGTGATGGCCACCGCCGGCGCGCACCATGCGATGACGGCCGGCTCGATCGTCCTGGTGGACCCGTCCTGCGGGATCGACGGGCCGGCGCCCCTCGCGCGGCTGACGCCGGACGCGCTTTTTCCGGAGAGCGAGGTCCCGGTCGTCCGCGAGACCGGCGGGCACTGGCACGCCCCGGTGGGCGTCGCGAAGCGGCCGCCCGTGCCCGTCCAGCAGAAGCGGTGGCCGGGCCATTGCTACCGCAGCCCGTGGCCGCTCAGCGAGAAGTATTTCCTGGCGGCCTACAGTTACGAGCCGCTCATCGGCGAGCCGACGGCCAATCATGCCGACATGTTCGGCCTGTACCTGGTCGATTGCTTCGGGAACAAGGAACTGCTGTATCGGGACCCCGACATCTCCAGCCTTTGGCCCGTGCCGCTGCGACCGCGGCCTCGTCCCCCGGTCGTCCCGCCAGCACACCGCGAAACCGGTGAGGCGGATCGGTCCCCGTCGGCCGGACCCGGCGCCGCAGGGGATGCCGCCGGTCAGACGGAGCCGGCCGGCCCGTACGGCGAGGGGCCACCGGCGGAGGGCACGTTCTTCCTCTCGGACGTCTACGAGAGCGATCCGCTGTTGCCGGCGGACTGTTCGGTCAAGGCCCTGCGCATCGTGCAGGTCCTGCCCAAGGCCACGCCGCATATCAACGCCCCGCCCGTCGGGTTGCCGAACGCCTCGCCGGGCAAGCACGTGCTGGGCACCGTGCCGGTGGAGGCTGACGGGTCGGCGTATTTCCGGGTTCCCGCGGGCCTGCCGGTGGCGTTCCAGGCGCTCGATGCGCGCGGCATGGCGGTTCAGGTCATGCGGAGCATCGTCTACCTTCAACGGGGCGAGGTGGCCTCGTGCGAGGGCTGCCACGAACCGCGGACGACCGCCCCGTCGCGGCGGGTGGCGGCCAAGGCGCTGAGCCGGCCGCCGTCCGAGATCACGCCCGGGCCGCCGGGTTCCAGGCCGCTCTCCTATCCGCTTCTTGTCCAGCCTGTCCTGGACGTCCACTGTGTGAAGTGCCACAGCGGCCCGGAACCCAGGAAGGGCATTGTCCTGACGGGCGAACCTCAGGGGCACTATACTCGCTCGTACAACGCGCTGGCGTCGAGGGTGACGTGGTCCGCCTGGGGAGGACGCGGAGGTGACTTCCGCAAGGTCAACTGCGAGCCGGTCAGCCGGCCGGGCTTCTTCGGCGCGCGCGGCAGTCCGCTGATGCGAATGCTGCTGAAGGGGCACAACGACGTGGCGCTCAGCCCGAAGGAGATCGAACGCCTCGCCACCTGGATGGACGCCAACGCCCTCTTTTACGGCACGTTCGACCCGGAGGCCCAGCAGCGTCAGCGCCGCGGCGAACGCATCGACATGCCCCGACTCCAGTGAACAGGCACGGGCTGCGTAGACAGACGCAGGCGTCTGCGCACACCTCTCAGCGATCAGCGGTCAGGGTCTGCCTCTGACGAGGCGCGGGGCGCGGTCCGACATGATTGCGGCGCCGCCCGTCACCGCTGCAGCGGGTATGCTGGCAGACAGGTTGTGCCCCGCTGCACTACGCGCGACATGAGTTCGCCTTCCCATCCTCCCCGCCGTAGTTCTCGCACGCCGCGCAGAGTTCCTCGTGCATCTCGTCGCGCAGGGCTTGGGGCTTCAGGACCACCGCGCGGGCGCCGTAGCCGAGGAGCCAGCGTTTGAACTCCCGCGTGTCGCTCAGGCGGAAGCGGGCGGTGAGGGCCTTCGCGGAATCCTTCACGATCTGCTGGCTCGGGTGCCAGGTGGCCTCCCGCACGTTCGTCGCGGCCCAGCCGGTGAAGCGGACCTCGATGGTCCGCACCGGCCCCGGCGAGAAGATGCCGAAGGAGCCGTCGAGATACGCCTCCAGCGAGAAGTCGTCCGGCCGCTCGAACCGCTCGTCCGTGAGTTCCACGCCGCGGATGCGGCCGACCTTCAGCGTCCGCACCTCGCCGTACGGCTCCAGGTACCCGATCACATACAGATTCGTGCCGAAGTACACGAGACCGTAGGGGCGGAAGTCGGCCTCCCACTCGCAGCCCTTGCTGGCCGAGTGGTAGCGGACCACGACGGCCCGCGTTTCGGCGACGGCCCGGTTGAGGATGGCGATCTCCTTCTCGCGGCCGGAGAGGTCGGGCCGGGCGAGGCTCTTGACGAGCAGGGTCTCGTCGAGGTCGCCGAAGTGCAGCAGGGCCTCGTGCGGCAGGAGGGTCTGGATCTTCTCGAACGCCGACGCCACGCCGTCGCCGAACGGCGTGCCGGCGAGCGGGCTCAGCATCTGGCGGGCGAGGTACAGGCTGACCGTCTCGGTGAGCGAGAGGACGAGGCCCTCGCGGGCGAGGAAGTGCGGGGCGAGTTTCCAGAAGCGTTTGCCGAAGTCGCGGTCCTCGTGCTCGACGGGGAAGCCGACCTGGCGGAGGACCTTGAGGTCGCGCTGGATCTGGCGCTTGCTGATGCGGAGCCGCTCGGCGAGTTCATCGGCGGCGACGCCGAAACGGTGGGCCTGGAGGGTTTTCAGGAGGTTCCACTGGCGGATGAGCGGTTGGCCGCGGGGCATGTATTTCCTTCCTCAAGGTCCGGATCACTTCTGCTTGGCCCGGCCGATGGTGACGACGATACGGAAACGCTGCGTCGCGCGGGCGTCGAGCGCCTTGGCGACGGCGGCGATGAAGTCCTCGTGGCTGGCGCCTTTGTAGGAGACACGGCGGGAGGCGCCCATTTCCCCACCCACATACTTGCCGTCGATTTCCACACGCCCGTCGTACGTCCACGGCGACCCGGGGGGCTGGTAGTCGGGTCCGAGCAGGCACACGGTCAGCACAACGCCCCTCCCTTTAGCCCTGCGAACCGCCTCCACCCGGACGCCCATCGCCTCAGCCGGAAGCGCGTCTACGACGCCGTCGACCACACCCGCGAAGGCATCGGCGGTCAGCCGTTTCCCTTCCAGCGCCTTGACGGCTTCGCGCAGCGCCTCCGGCGCCGGGAGCGAGGCCTTCGTGAATGCGGCTTCCTCCACGATGCACGCAAGACGGCGGGCCAGATCCTCCAGCGCGGTGCTCGCCGGTGCCTGCCGTTCCAGCCCATCGAGGTGCCGGAGAACGTGAGGCAGTGCAAGGAGACCATGCGTTTCGATGGCGGCGAGAGCCCTCCGACGCTCCGAATCGGTGCGGGCCGCTTCGAGTTGAGCGAACAGCGGCCGCGTAGCCTCCGGGGCCACCTCCGGAGGTTTCGGCCATTCGGGCAGCGGCAGCGCGTCCAACCCGTGCGCTTTCCGCCAGACGTTCTTCAAGGCGACGCAAGCCACGTTGCGCTCAAACAGGGACGCCCCCATATCGAACCGGTACTTATCCGGCCATCGCATCGAAAGGACGAGGCCGGCCATGTCGCAGATCCTGGGATCGGCGAAGCCCTGGCCGTACCACCCTCCGGCGCACCCCCAGTAGGCTTCGGTGTCATCGAGCGCACCCACGAGCACGTCCTGGGCTGCCGTCTCTACTGCTTCCTTCCGCGAGCCGTCCTCGGCCAGGGCCTCATCCTGCCCGCCGGCACGGACGAAGCGCCCCGAGTCCGCTCGCGGTCCGAGGGCCCTGAGGATCGCGAAGCGACTGGCCACGGGCAGGGTATCGAAGTCGCGGCCCAGGGCCCGCACGGCGCGGGGGTCGCCGCAGGAAGCCAACAACTCGATCAGGTCGGCGGGAGGCATATCCGTCTTCGCCTTGTTCCACCAGGCGAGCAGTGCAGGCACGACCTCGGGTCGGCCCCGCTTCAGGAG
Source organism: Phycisphaerae bacterium (assembly GCA_046483505.1). Lineage (GTDB taxonomy): Bacteria > Planctomycetota > Phycisphaerae > FEN-1346 > FEN-1346 > BS750m-G62. Next base: position 3,192 of record JAWODB010000349.1, on the reverse strand, counting down.
TGCGGTCGCCGCCGTGGCACGCGCTTCGCCCGTCTTCATTTCCTCCAGGAGGAACGGCACCGGCTGGTCGCCCGGCAGGTCGGCAGCGAAGTCCACCAGTCGCCGGCGGTTCCAGCCGTGGGCCTTTCGCGCGCCCTCCGTCAACGGTTCCAGCGCTGCGTCGGGATACTTCTCGAGGAGCCGCACGGCCTGCCTCGGCGAACTATCGTCACCGGTGGCCGTGCCCTCGATGAGCATCTCCCTCTCGCCCCTCTTCTTGAACTCGGCGAGCCACTGCCGGACGTCCGCCTGGGCGGCCGCCAACGTTTCCTCGTCGACCTCGGCGACGGTCTTGGTCTGGTCCCAACCGAAATCGCGGGCGGCGATGGCCTGGAGGATCACCCACGCGCAATCGCCCACGCGGTAATGCTGGCCCCAATCGGGGTCCATGGCCTGGGTGAACCGCGTGTTCGTCATCGCGTCCACCAGTTGGGGCACGGCGTCGAGGCCGATATCTCGGAGTTGGCAGGCGGGGCTTCTCGGTTCGTTCGGATCCTCCGGGTCGTAGTCCGCGAAGAAGTTGATCGTGCCGGGGTTGGACCACTTCTGGCCGGTCTGGTACCGGAGCCGCCAGATGAGTTCCGCGATGCGCTCCTCCTTGGGCAATTCCGCGAGCGGCGGCGTATCCCGGCGGCGGTGGGCCTCCTCTTCCTGAACCATCCGTTCAAGCAGTGCGATGTGTTCCTTGCATTTCTCCCCGGCGGCGGCGGGGAAACAGCGCGCGTAGTCCCGAAACCGCTGGAGTTCCTCGCGCCGGCTGACACGAGGGTCGCCTTGCGCGTCATACGCCCGCCGCCTCATGAACCACTCGAACGTGTGCTCGACGGCCTCCCGGACGGGGTTGTCGGCATCCGCGCCGACCTCGGTTCCGTTGACCAGAGATGCACACAGGCGCGACGCGAGATCGGTGTGTCCGTGCCGGGCGCAGTGGCGGGCGAGCACAAACGCGCATCCTTCGTCGCCGAGGCCGTGCAGCCGGAAAACCTCCTCTCTCGCCTTGCCCGCCGCCAAGGCGTCGAGAACGGACTCCGCCGCCTTACGCAGGTCCAGTTTGCGGTAGTAGACCTGCCGCCTCGGTTCCGTTTGCGGCGGCGTGTTGGTCAACTCCATGGTCTCAAGGCCGAGCGTCAGGACGACAAACGTGTCGCCCTTTTCATCGAGCAGGAACCCGCGGACGAACTCCTTCTCGGGCGGGTCCGTGGACCAGTCGTCTCGCCCCGTCGCCACGTTGACGAGCCGGCGGCCGCGCGTACTCGGAAAGCCGAGGCGGTCGAACCAGGCGAACGCCTGCTCCAGTTGCGCCGAGGTGGGACGGTAGGATGGCTCGGTGGCCGGAAGGGTTCCGGGCAAGACCACGCCTGCAATAAGGATGATCCAGGCCGAAATGCGACGTGCGTGTCTCGACATCTCCAGTCCCCCGCCAAAGGTCCAGCCGGTCACCGCAAAGAGTTGTACGAGGAAAGGCCCCGGTTGCACGAGGTTGTCGCAGACCAGGAAACCGACCTATGTAATGCCCAACGCAAGATCCATTGAGACGCGCCGAGGGCGTGACTCCAGGCCATCAATCCTCCACCGGCGGGAAAGCACACCTCGCCCCAATCCACCTCCGGGCCGGCGGCGATCATGATCTCGAGCATGCGCGGGACGAGGTCCTCCAGCAGCCCGACGGCCTGTTCCAGGGTCTGCCGGTTCAGGCGGCTGCCGCTCGTGGCCGCCCCGTGAAAGACCTGCATCCGCAGTACGTAGAACCGCTCGAAGAGTTCCTGCAGCACGGCCAGCGTCGCCCCGTCGTTGTACGCCTTCAGGGCCCGGCGGCGGGCCCGGACGAGTTTCGCGTCGGCGTCGGCCTGGCCCAGCCAGAAGGGTTTGAAGAGGAACCGGTTGTCGATGAGCGGGAGGATGTCGCCCGGCCGGTCGCGGACGGTCTGCCCCAGGGCGTCGCCCGCGTCGTGCTCGACCATGCGCGCGAGGAAGTTCTGCCAGGAGGCGCGGTCGCGGGCGTCGCGGCCGTCGCCGTCCAAGTGCCCGTAGATGGCGTTGAAGGCGATCCAGAGGGAAATGAAGCGGCCTTCGAGGTCGGCGGCCCCCTCGCTCCGCTCCAGCCACGACAGGCCCCGCCACACGCGGATGGCGAACGGCTGGTGGGCGTCGCGGTCCTCTTTCGGGATCGCCCGGAAGTGCTTTCGAAGCGTCGCGGCCTTGAGGGTGCGAGAGTCTGGCACAGGCTCTTCCTCCACAGATCCCCAAGAACCGACGCGGCCGCACCTCGGACCGTCGGGGCACATGTCAATTGCCGTCACTGACACCCCACCGGAAACCCATGGCCGCGGTGCGGTCAATCGAGGTGGCCGATCTCACGGGACCTTTCAGCGCATTGAGGTCTTCTTCGAGGATAGAGACAGCCTTATGGTAGGTTTCCATGCCGGCCGCATCCACGGTGTGAAACACCAAGTGGTCCAGGCCTGCCAGTCGAGCTGCCAGAATCTGCAGCATTGTCATCAAAATGCGATTGCCGCCGTAGGCGCCGCATCCCCAGAACCCCGTGTGAACGCTCACCATCGGTTCATCCTCTCGCCGGAAACGCGACTCGGTCCGGGCCGCCCGAAAGCCGGAGTAAGCCGTCGTCAGAATGAAGCCGATCTTCGAAGGTGGCAGGACGTCCAGACAGTAGCCTAAGAATCAGGGGATATGCAAGCGGCTTTTCTGGGATAATGCGCGGCCTATCGCAAGGACGGTCGGCATGGCCACGCAGCGGACGCAGACGGCCGGGGGGCCTTTGCCCAGACCTGTGAGCCCGGGTTACCTTCGCTCCTTCCACCCGACGGTCGCTCAAATAGGCACAGCCTCATCCTCGGTTGGAGAGGAAGTATTCTGTTGGTCGGCTTATGGCTCTGCCTCACCCTGTCTGCAAGGCCCAACCTCGGCACCAACTCAGGTATGCCACCGCCGCCTTCTTGAAGCGGCGATCCTCAGCACACCTGCACTCAGCAGTGCGAGCGTGGCGGGCTCGGGCATGACTTGGAGTCCGTAATAGCCTCCCACGCCAACCTCGCCCGAAAAGAGGCTCGGCGAGTGGAACCCTGTCAATGGGTCCAGGCCGACATCCGCAGTGCCGACCAAAAAGCCCGGCAGTTCTCTGGCCTCGCCAGAGGT
>JAWODB010000284.1:0-12271 GCA_046483505.1 Phycisphaerae bacterium | reverse complement strand
GCCGCCTGCTCCTGGGGCGGGAGGCCGCGTATCTCCGCCTCCAGCGAGGCGCACACGCCGAAGACGGGCGGCGGGAGGTCGGGGTGCGCGGCCGCCACGGCGTCGGGCCGGCCGGCGTCGCCCTCGTCCACGTTCAGGACGGTGACGGTGGGCTTCAGGGTGAGGGCGGCGAAGTTGCGGAGGATGTTCCGCTCGGTCTCCGTCTCGGGGACGCCCTGGAGGGGCTGCTGGGCCTCCAGGGCCTGGCGGCAGCGGTCGAGGAAGTCGCGCTCGGCCGCCAGGGCGTCGCGGTTCGGGACGGGCTTCGCCATCTGCGCCTCGACCTTCTCGATGCGGCGCTCGACGACCGCGAGGTCCGCGAGCAGGAACTCCCCGGCCAGGGTCGCGGCGTCGGCTTCCGGGTCGACGCGGCCGGGCACCGTCTCGGACTCGAACGCGCGGAGGACGTAGACGAGGGCGTCGGCCCGGTGGAGGTGCTCCAGGACCTGCGTGTTCTGACTCTCCAGGTCGCTGCGTCCGGGGGCGAGGCCCGGCAGGTCAAGCCACTGGAGGTGGACCGGCACCTTCTTCGGGGTCTCGTAATGGGCGTGGAGCCAGTCGAGCCGCTCGTCCGGCACGGCGACGGCGGCGGCGTTGGGCCGGTCGGGGCGGGCGGGGTCGGCGGCGGAGTCGACGGCCCCTTCGGAGAGGGCGTCGAAGAGGCAGGTCTTTCCCGAAAGGGGGAGTCCGGCGATGGCGACGTTCACGGTCCGACTCCTGATGCGGCGGCCGGGCGGCGGCGCGGCTAGGCGCGACACGGCCGGAGCCCTGCCCCTGCGGCGCTACGCGTCGCGGCCGTCAAGGGCGCTGCCGATCTTCGAGAGGATGGTCGAGAGATTCTTGAGGTCCCTGTCGGTCAGGGAATGGAGCGCGTCGATGCTGGCCTGGATCTTGGCGCGGCGGTAGGCGTCGACGGCGCGCCGGCCCTTGGGGGTGATGGAGACGTCGATCTTGCGTTTGTCATCGGGGTTGATGGAACAGATGACGAGTTTTTCGTCGTACCGCTGCTCCAGGGCCTTGAGGATGCGCGACATCTGGGCGGGCAGGACGCCGACGTGCTTGCGGAGTTGGCCGACGGACATCGCCTCGGCGTCCTCGAGGGCGTCGAGGGCGAGGAACTCCGACTCCGAGAGGTCGTAGCCGCCCTTGAACTTCTCGCGCTGGGACTCGAACCAGGTGCGGCGGGTGAGTTCGAACATCTGGAGGGCCAAGTCCTGGATGGCCTGGTCGCGCTGTGTCACGCCCGCCTCCCAAGATCAGCGGCGGACCGCCGGCCCGAACCCCGGGCGGCCGTCAGGCGTCGGGACCGGCGGCGTCGCGGGCGGCGGCGGACTCAACCTGGGGCTTGTGCGGCCGGTCGCCGCCGGCGTCCTCGTCGGGGCCGGCGTTCTGGACCGACCGCTTCATCCGGCGTCCGGCCTTGAACTTGACCGTGGATTTGAGCGGCACCGGGACCTGTTCGAGGGTCCGCGGGTTCTGGGCCATGCGCGGTTTGCGCGTGCGGACTTCGAAGACGCCGAAGTCGCGAAATTCGAGCCGGTTGCCGTCGGCCAGTTCACCGATGATCTCGTCGAGAAACTGCTGGACGACGTCCTTGACGAGAGTGCGTTTGGCTCCGAGGGTATCGGCGATGCGGTCCGTCAGTTCCTTCTTCGTGACGGTCCTCATGGGTGCCCCCTCATGGCGGTAGAGGGTTCGTCTGCGTGCTGTCCGACCCGGTTATCGATTACCTGTATTCGCCGGCAAGAAGTCCGCGGAATCGCCGCAGGAGACGCCCGGCCACCGTACGGAATTGGGGCCGAGGCGGCGCTGTTTCCGCGGGCGGGAAATCGCCAACTGCATGCTAGACCGCCGGTTACAGGTCCGCAAGAAAAAACTCCCCTTACGTGCAGCGCGTGTCCGGCCCCTTGCCGCCGCCGTCGGACGGCCTGCGCGAGGCCTTCTTATCCGCCACGACGAGGGCCGGGTCCTCCATCATGACGACCGACCCCGGCGGCACGGAGTGCGTCAGCCACACGTTACCGCCGATCGTGCTGCCCTCGCCGACGACCGTGTCGCCGCCCAGCAGCGTGGCGCCGGAGTAGATGGTCACGTTGTCCTCGATGGTGGGGTGGCGCTTGTGGCCGCGGATCAACTCGCCCTTCTCGTCCTTGGGGAAACTCAGGGCCCCCAGCGTCACGCCCTGGTAGATCTTCACATTGTCGCCGATCTCGGTCGTCTCGCCGATGACCACGCCCGTGCCGTGATCGATGAAGAACCGCCGGCCGAGGCGGGCGCCGGGGTGGATGTCGATGCCGGTGGCGCCGTGGGCCATCTCGGTCATGATGCGCGGCAGCAGGGGCACGTCCATCTGCCACAGTTCGTGGGCGATGCGGTACACCGTGACCGCCTCCAGCCCGGGGTAGGAGAAGATGATCTCCTCCACCCCCTTGGCGGCCGGGTCCCCGTCGTACAGGGCTTGGACGTCCGTCTGGAGGTACTCGCGCAGTTTGGGGATGCGCCGCAGAAACGTGATCGCCAGGTCCGAGGCCACCTCGTTGCACGTGCGGCACTGGCCCTCGGTGTGCCGGCACCCGTGCACGATGCCCAGGTAAATCTGCTCGATGAGGAGGCGGTGGACCTGCCAGATGCGATCGCCGATGTGGTACCGGATGTTGGCGGGCGTGAAGTTCCGCCGGCCGAAGTAGCCGGGGTACAGGATTTCCTTCAGGCCGGCGAGGATGTCGGCGACGGCCTCGTGCGACGGCAGGGGCCGCCGGCCGAGGTGGTTGATCAGCGAAATCGTGTCGTACGTATCGACGATGCGGTCGATGATCTCGGGAACGCCGCCGTCCTGGTTGCCGGGTTCGTCCATCGGCCGTTGTCCCACCGGTGCGCGGAGACGTGCAACAGGATTATAGCCCGAAATCGGGCGGGCCGCAAATGGGTTGCGACACGAGCGGCCACGAAAAAGGTTCCAGGAGTCTTTTTCGGCCTGAGCGCGGGGAGGTTCCGTACCCACCGCGCGCCGCGCGCCTGCGCGGCGGGTGCGGAGACCCGCCGCGCAACACCCTGGCCGAAAAAGACTCCTGGAACCTTTTTCGCTCGCCCGGCGCTTACGATTCTTCCTGCTTCGCCCTGGCCGCCTTCTCGACGATCTGCTGCTGGATCTGCGCCGGCACGGGCTCGTAGTGGGAGAACTCCATCAGGTAACTGCCCTGCCCGCCCGTCATGCTCCGCAACTGGGTGTTGTATTGGGCGACCTCGGCCAGCGGCACCTGGACGCGGATCGTCTGGGTGCCGCCCGGCCCGGCCTCCATGCCCATGATGCGGCCTCGGCGGCTGTTCAGGTCGCCCGTGATCGACCCGAGGAACTCGTCCGGGACCGTGATTTCCATATTCACATACGGTTCAAGGAGCGTCGGCTTGGCGGCGTGGACGGCCTCGCGGAAGGCGTTGCGGCCGGCGATCTTGAACGCCACCTCCTTCGAGTCCACCTCGTGGTGCTTGCCGTCGTACACCGTGACGCGCACGTCCTGGAACGGGTAGCCGGCGATGACGCCCTCGTCCATGGCCTCGCGGACGCCCTTTTCGACGGCGGGGAGGAACTGCTTCGGGATGGCCCCGCCGAAGATGTCATCGACGAACTCGAATCCCTCGTCGCGCTGGAGCGGCTCGACGCGCAGATACACCTCGCCGAACTGCCCCGCCCCGCCGGTCTGCTTCTTGTGCCGGTAATGGCCCTCGGCCTGGCCGGTCAGGGTCTCGCGGTACGGAATCTTGGGCGGTTTCGTGTCGACCTCCACCTGGTACCGCCGTTTCATCCGCTCCAGGAGCACCTGGATGTGGATGTCGCCCAGGCCGCTGACGACCATCTCCTTCGTCTGCGGGTCGCGGCTGGTGGCGAGGGTGTTGTCCTCGTCGAGCATCTTCGTGAGGGCCTCGGAGATCTTCTGCTCGTCGCCGCGGCTCTTCGGTTCCAGGGCGAGCGCGAACATCGGCACGGGCACGTCGATGGGCGGCAGGAGGAGCGTGTCGCCGCCCGTGGAGACGGTGTCGCCGATGCGGAGGGCCTCCATCTTCGAGACGCCCACGATGTCGCCCGCCACAGCCGCCGAAATCGGCTCGGTGTCCTTCCCCTGGCACCGCAGGATCTGGCCGAACTTCGTGTCGCGCCGGTCGTCGTTGATGCGGGCGGACGTGTCGGCTTCCAGCCGGCCGCGGTAAATCCGCAGGTACGACACCTTGCCCACGAACGGGTCGCTCACGACCTTGAAGACCTGGGCCGCCAGGGGACCGTCCGGGTCGGCCTCCAGGGTGACCTCCTCGGCCGACTCGTCGGTGCCCGTCCTGGCGGTACGCCTGGGGCCCTGCTTCGGATTGGGGGCGTAGCGGGCGAGGTGGTCGAGCAGTTCCGCCACGCCCAGTTCCGCGCGGGCGCTGGTAAAGAAGATGGGGATGAGGGTCCCCTCGGCCAGGGCCTGCGAGACGGCGCCGGCGAGTTCGTCCTCGCTGATTTCCTCGTCGCCGAGGTAGCGTTCCATGAGCGACTCGTCGGCCTCGATGATGGACTCGACGAGTTCCCCGTGGGCCGACGCCACGTCCATGAGGGCCTCGCCGGAATCGTTGGCGAGCGCATCGACCACGCCCTTGAACTCGGGCCCCTGCCCGACGGGGATGGCGAGCGGCCGGCACTGCGGGCCGAGCGCTTCGCGAATCTGGTCCACCAGCGGCGCCAGGTCGACGTTCTCGGCGTCCGCCTTGTTGACGACGACGACCTTCGCCAGGTGGCCCGCCTCCGCCGCCTTGAACAGCCGCCGCGAGTGGATGTCCACCCCGGTGGCCGCGCTCAGCACCAGCACCGCCGTCTCGCACGCCGACACGCCCCGCAGCGCCGCCCCGACGAAGTCCGGGTAGCCCGGCGTGTCGAGCAGGTTCAGGTGGGCGCCGCCGGCCGTGCAGTGCAGGACGGCCGTGGCGACGCTCGAGGCCCGCTTCTTCTCCTCCGGCTCGAAGTCGCTCACGGTGTTGCCTTCGTCGGGCGTGCCGAGGCGGTTGATCGCCCCGGCCTTGTGCAGCAGGGCCTCGGCCAGTTGGGTCTTGCCGGTGCCGCTGCTGCCGATCAGGACGATGTTCCGGATGGATTCGGTCGTGACGTCTGCCATGGCTGTCTCCAAAGGGGCGCGGTCTTCAGTCTTTGATCCCGTCAGCGCTCCAAAGCGCTTGCGCGGTGGGTCTCCGTACCCACCGCGCCGATACGCGCCGGCGAACAAGCCGCCGGTGGCACCTCGCGAGATAGCGCGGCGGGTGCGGAGACCCGCCGCGCACCACGCGTTTTCAGTTCTCGGGTTCCATCTGGTCGCCGGTGGCGGCGATGGCCTCCTCGACGGTCAGGGTCCCCTCGTACAGGGCCCGGCCGATGATGGCGCCGTGGATGGCGCCCGTGGCGGCCAGGCGCTCGACGTCCTCGGCGGTCGTCACGCCGCCCGAAGCGATGACCGGCAGGCTGGTCCGCCGGGCCACGTCGGCCGTCGCCTCCACCGCGGGACCCGCCATCATACCATCTTTTGCGATGTCTGTGTAGACAATCGCCGCCAGCGGCAGGCCTTCCGCCTCGGCCAGGACGTCGGGCACGGACCGGCCGGTCCCCTGCTGCCATCCCTCGACGGCGACGTCGCCGCCGCGGGCGTCGAGCCCCAGGGCCACCCGGGCGGGATGGGCCCGGGCGACCTCGGCCAGCCACTCGGGCTCGCGCACCGCCCGCGTGCCGACGATGACGCGCGCCACGCCCAGCGCCAGAACGCGTTCGGCCGTCTCGGTCGTCCGGATGCCGCCGCCCAGTTCCACCTGCATTCCGACGGCCCGGACCACGCGGGCGACGGCGTCGAGGTTCTGCGGCCGGCCCTCGCGGGCACCGTCGAGGTCCACCATGTGGAGCCAGCGGGCGCCGGCTTCCTGGAACCGGAGGGCGACGGCGACGGGGTCCGCGTCGAAGACCGTCTCGCGGTCGTAGTCGCCCTGCTCAAGACGGACGCACCGCCCGCCGCGGAGGTCGATGGCCGGGAGGATCAGCATACCTTTCACCGCCCTTATGTCTTCGTCAGGAAATTCTCGAGCAGCGCCTGCCCCGCGCGCTGGCTCTTCTCCGGGTGAAACTGCGTGGCGTAGACGTTGCCGCGGGCGAGGGCGCTCGCGAACCGGCCGCCGTAGTCCGTCCACGCGGCGACGACCGACTCCTCCCGCGGGGCCGCGTGGTACGAGTGGGCGAAGTAGAAGTACGCCCCCTCGCGCGGCAGGCCGACGAACAGCGGGCAATCGCCCGCCGGCTCCGCCCGGTTCCAGCCCATGTGAGGGACCTTCAGGCCGCGCTCGGCCAGCGCCTCGGGGAACCGCGCCACCCGGCCCGCGAGGATGCCGAGCCCCTTGGGCAGGGTCTCGCGGCCGATGGCCTCGACGTCGACGGGGGCCTCGGCCACCTCCTCGCTTTCCTCCAGCAGCACCTGGAGCCCCAGGCAGATGCCGAGCATCGGCCGCCCGGCGTCGATCACCTCGCGGATGGGCTCGATGAGGCCGCGCGCCGCCAGCGCCGCCATGGCGTCGCCGAACGCCCCCACGCCGGGCACGACGAGGCGGTCGGCGCCGGCGACGGTCTCCGGACGGTCGGAGACCACGGCGTCCTCGCCGGCGCGTTCCAGCGCCTTCTGGACGCTGCGGAGGTTCCCGCGCCCGTAATCCACGATGACGGTCGGCACCGGTCTGCTCCTGCCAAACGTGCGGGAGGCGGCCCCCAAGACCGCCTCCCGCTGGCGTGGCGTGCTGTTCGAGCCGGCCGCGGGAGCGGCCGGACATCCTCATCCGCCCTGGTCGACCCGGGCCGCCTGTCGGCAATATCCCGCCGCTCCCGCGGCGGGCTCGAAAAGCGCCAAGGTCGTAAGGCGGCCGGCTCTGGAAGCGGCCCTTAGTACTACAACGCTAAGTCCGCATTCTGCGCGGTGGGTCTCCGCACCCACCGCGATCGAAACGCCCTTTTCAGGGCTGCGCGGCGCCTGCGGAGACCCGCCGCGCACGAGTTAGCGCTGTAGTGTTAGTGCGGCGAGACGACGATCGTCACCCGACGGTTCTGCGCCCGGCCCTTCGTCGTCTTGTTCGACGCCACCGGCTTGTAGTAACTGAACCCCGACGCGTAAATCCGTTTCGGGTCGATGCCCTTGCCCACCAGGTACCGGACGACCGCCATGGCGCGGTTGCACGAGAGGTCCCAGTTGTCCTGCCACAACTTCTTCGTTTTGCGGATGGGTTGGCTGTCGGTGTGCCCCTCCACGCGGATCGTCTGGCCCTTGTACTGGCTGTTCAGGGTGGAGGCGATCTTGTCCAGGACCCGCTTCGACGACGACTTCAGCGTGGCCTTGCCCACGTCGAACAGGATCGTGTTGGGCAGCGTGACGGTCGTGACGCCGCCCTTGACGCTGACGTCGACGCCCTCGCCGAAGTCGGGCTTGGCCGGCGCGGGTTTGGCGGCGGCCTGGCGAGCGGCGTCGCGGGCCTGGGCCAGTTCGCTGACGAGTTGCTGGTTCTGGCCCTCGACCCGGTCGGCCTCCGCCTGGAGGTCGGCGTTCTTGACGAGCGCCTGCTCCAGTTGCTTCTGAAGGGCCGCGTTGCGTTCCTCGAGTTGCTGCTGCTCGCACCCGAGGCCGGCGGCGGCGAGCAGGGCGACGGCCGCCACCAGCAGGCCCCGCCTCGCCCACCGCCGCAGGCGGTCGTTGTGTCCCATGGCAGTCTCCTTTGCGCTTCGAGCCTCTCGACGGTCCGTCCCGGCCGGGCCACACGTAGGTTGCCGTTGCTTGTGGCTTGCAGCCTGTGGCCTTTTCACCCTCACCCCGCCCCTCTCCCGTGAAGAGAGAGGGAGATTATCACATAGCCGGTCCGGCGAACAGGATCGCCTCGATGCCCGGCCGGAAGTACGCCACCACCTCGTCCTGGACCAGCATGACGAGCCCGGCGGCCATCCCCAGGAACGGGCCGTACGGCACCTCGCTGCCCTCCTTGCGGGCCAGGTGATACACCCCGTACACCAGTCCCAGAAACGGGGCCGCGAAGAACACCAGGACCGCGGCCTCCCATCCGAGGCACCCCCCGACGGCCGCCATCAGGTACACGTCGCCGATGCCCATCGCCTCCTTGCGGAAGACGAGGGTGCCGAGGGCCCGCGTCGCATAGATGATGCCGGCCCCGACGGCCGCACCAACGAGCGATACCAGGACCGCGTCCGTCCGGGCCCAGCCCGTCCAGTCGGGCAGGTGGCCGTCGAACGTCCCCACGCGCTGCACCTGGGGCCAGAGGAACGACGCCACCAGCCCCACCGCCAGGGCCGTGTTCGTGACCGAGGTGTAAATCTCCTTCCGCTCGTAGTCGATGACGCCCGACACCAGCAGCGCCGACGCCAGCACCATGTGGACGGCGTAGACGGCCAGGTGGTCGGCCCCGTCCCGCACGTCCAGCCGGAAATACGCCAGCCAGTACCCGAAGAACAGGAGGCCCGTGGCGGCCTCGACCAGCATGTATCGGATCGAGAACCCGCTGCCGCAGTGCCGGCACCGTCCGCGCAGGATGAAGTAACTCAGCACCGGCAGGTTGTCGTACCACGCGATGGGCGCCAGGCACGCCGGGCAGTGCGAGCCGGGCCAGACGAGCCCCTTCCCCGCCGGCAGCCGGTGGATGCACACGTTCAGGAAACTGCCGGCACACAGGCCCAGCAGGCCGAAGAAGACGCCGAACACCCACGTGCCGCCGAGCGGCATCTGGGGCGGCATCCCGGATGGGGCCTGGGCCGCAGACCCTGCGGCGGCGGCGAGGGCCGCGAGGGGGCCGAGTATCGCGCCCGCCGGTCCGCTCCTCGCCCCCGTCGCCAGAACCCACTCGTCCATGCGCCGCCCGATGTCTCTCCCGGCGTGCCGGTCCCTTCGCCGAACCTGAATCTAGCACCGGCCCGTGGGGGTTGCAAGGTAAAAGGGCCGCCGTTGCAGCCGGCCGCTGTTCGAGCCGGCCGCTGCTCGAGCCGGCCGCGGAAGCGGCCGGTCATCCTCATCCGCCCTGGTCGTGCCGCCTCGCCAGGCGTACGTGACCCGCCGCTCCCGCGGCGGGCTCAAACGGCTCCCGCGTTCCGAGCCCAGTCGAGCACGTAAGCGCGGCGGGCTTCTGCACCCGTCGCGCTCGGCCTCGCGTGTAGAATCGCGCGGTGGCTACTCCAGACCCACCGCGCTGCGTATGCTTCGCGAAGAACCCTCGTCAAGCCGCACCCCGCGTGGTAGCATGCGGCGCATGGCACAGGACCGGCCCAACCTCGTCTCGGTGCTGACGGTCAACGCCGCTTACGCCGGGGCGTCGGCCGTCGGATGGCCGTACTACCTCTACCTCCTCGCCACCCGCCGCAAGTACCGGGCGAACATGGCCGAGCGGTGGGGACTTGTGCCTCGCTTCGACCCCTGCCGCCCCCGGTTCTGGGTCCACGCCATCAGCGTGGGCGAGGTGGAGGCCGCCCGCACCTTCGTCCCGGCCCTGGCCGAGGCATACCCGGAGGCCGAGATCGTCCTCTCGACCACGACCCTCACCGGCCGCGAGCGGGCACGCGAACGCTTCCCGGACCGGCCCGTCTTCCACTTTCCGCTCGACCTCTGGCCGTGCGTGGCGGCGGCCTTCCGGCGGGTCCGTCCGACGGCGGTCATCCAGGTGGAATCGGAGTGGTGGCCGAACTTCTTCTTCGCCGCCGCCCGCCGCGGCGTGCCGGTCGTTTGCGTCAACGTCCGGCTGACGGACCGCGGCGCCCGCGGCTACCGTCGCATCCGGCCGATCATGCGGCAGGTGCTGGGCTGCGTGTCGGCCATCGGCGTGCAGGCGGAGGTGTACCGCGACCGGCTCGTGTCCCTCGGGGCCGACCCCGCCCGCATCTGCGTGACCGGCCAGATGAAACACGACGGCGTCACGTTCGCCGATTCGGTCGAGGGGGCGGACGCTCTCGCCCGCGCGGTCGGCCTCGCCCCGGAGGAGCCCGTCCTGGTGGCCGGCAGCACGGGGCCCGGCGAGGAGGAACCGCTGCTCGAAGCCTACCGGCGCGTGCGTGCGGCGGGCATCCCCCTGCGCCTCGTCCTCGTGCCGCGCCGGCCGGAGAGTTTCGACGGGGCGGCCGAGGCGATTCGCGCCGCCGGCCTGCCGCTCCTCCGCCGGTCGGAGAACATGGACGGCAACGATGATTCGCCGGGTGCCACGGATGGCTCGTCCATCCGTGCTGCCGGATCGGAGAGCACGGTTTGGCAAGCAAACCGTGGCACCCGCCCGTCGAACGCCGAGCCGCCCGTGGTCCTCGGCGACACGATGGGCGAACTGATGCCGTGGTACGCCCTGGCCGACGTCGTCTTCGTCGGCCGCAGCCTTGTGCCCATCGGCGGGTCGAACCCGATGGAGCCGGGGTCGCTCGCGAAGCCGATGCTGTGGGGCCCGGCGATGTTCAACTTCCCGGTCGAGGCCCCCGCCCTCGTCGCCGCGGGGGCCGCACGCGAGGTGGCGGGGGCGGACGACCTCGCCGGCGCCCTGAAGGACCTCTTGACGCATCCGGACGCGCGCCGTCAAATGGGCGAGGCCGCCCGGGAAACCATCCGCGGCATGCAGGGCGCCACGGCCCGGAACGTCGCACTCGTCCGCGAGGTCGTCGGCGCATTGCAGGCGCAGGCATGACGCATTCGGCGCGGCGGGTCTCCGCACCCGCCGCGCACGAGAAGCCCGTTCAGCCGCGACGCGAAGCCCGTGCCACGGCCGGTCTTACCCGACCGTGCCGACCGCGAACGTGCCACGGCCGGTCTTGCCCGGCCGTGCGCTCGGGGTCCCGGCCATTCGCTGCGCTCATGGCCGGGCGTTAGGAACACCCCATGACCGCCAACCCGCGACACCAACTCATGGAGCCCGTCCGCTCGGTCGTCGTCAAACTTGGCAGCAACGTCCTGTGCGACGACGCCGGCGTGCTCCAGCAGGAGCGGATCGACGCCATCGCGGGCCAGGTGGCGGACCTGAAGGACCGCGGCCTCCGCGTGGCCGTCGTCTCCAGCGGCGCCATCGCCGCCGGCGTCGGCGAGATGGACCTGGCGAAGCGCCCCGACGATCTGCCCCGCCTCCAGGCGTGCGCCGCCGTCGGCCAGGCCAAACTGATGATGCGGTTCGACGCCGCCCTTCGCCGCCGCGGCCGGCACGCCGCCCAGGTTCTGCTCGTCCGCGGCGACGTGGAGGCCCCCGGACGGTATCTCAATATCCGAAACTGTATCGCCGCCCTCCAGGCCTACGGGGCCGTGCCCGTCGTCAACGAAAACGATACCGTCAGCGTCGACGAGATCCGCTTCGGCGAGAACGACGTCCTGGCCGCCATGGTCACGAACCTGCTCCAGGCGGACCTCCTGGTGCTGCTGACGACCGTGGACGGCGTGTTCCGCGACAAGGCCCGCCGCCACCGCTTCGACGTGGTCGAGGACTTCGCCGAGGTGAAGGCCGCCGTGGACCCGACGCGGTCGACGCTCGGCTCGGGCGGGATGGCGACGAAACTGGAGGCGGCCACCCTCGTCGTGGCGGCGGGCGAAATGGCCGCCATCGCCGACGGACGGCGAGAGAACGTCCTCTCGGACCTGGTGGCGGGCCAACCGGTCGGCACGCTCTTCGTCCCGCCGCACGAGGCGGCCGCGGGCACCGGGAAGATGACCGCCCGGCACCGCTGGATCGGCCTCACGCGGCGCGCCCGCGGCAAACTCGTCATCGACGACGGGGCGGCACGGGCCGTCCGCGGGCGCAAGAGCCTGCTCGCCTCCGGCATCACGGCCGTCGAGGGACGCTTCGAGCCCGGCGACGTCGTCGCGGTCGTCGGACCGGACGGGGAGACCGTGGCCCAGGGCCTGACGAATTACGCGTCGACGGATGTCGAAAGAATAAAGGGCCTGCGGTCCAGCCGGTTCCGCGAGGTCCTCGGCGACCGGCCGTACGACGAAGTCATCCATGCGGATAACCTGGTCGTCACGGGGTGACCACGGGAGTTGTCATTTCGAGCGGAGCGAAGCGGAGTCGAGAAATCTCGCCGTGCGCGAATGTCCAATGACCAGGTCCCAATGCCCAAGCAGGCCTGCGGCCTGTGGGATGGGCACGGCAAACGGCTGTGAACCGCAAAGGACGCGAAGAGCGCAAAGGAAGGCGGGAAATGATGTAGGCGGCGGCGCGCCGCGCC
>JAWODB010000112.1:0-23715 GCA_046483505.1 Phycisphaerae bacterium | reverse complement strand
GTCCGGCCACACGTACTTCCGCGACAACTACTTCTGCGACTCCGCCGTCGGCACCCTGCTGAAGGTCCTGACGGTCCTCTCGGCCCATCCGGACGAGACCCTCAGCGACCTCATCGCGCCCCTGCGGCGGTACGCCACGACCGGCGAGGTCAACTTCGAGGTCGACGACAAGGAGGCCGCCATCCAGCGGCTGGCGAAGACGTTCTCGGACGGCACGATCGACTTCCTCGACGGCGTCACGGTGGAATACGAGGACTGGTGGTTCAACTGCCGGCCGTCGAACACCGAGCCGCTGCTCCGCCTGACGCTGGAGGCCGACACCGAGCCGATCCGCGACGAGATGTACGAGAAGATCATCGGCATCCTCGGCGAACCGGCCGAGCATTGAGCGCCTGCGCTTTAGGCATAGTCCGATGACCTGCCCTGCCCCGGCGCCGCGACGCGACTCCATGCGCGGTGGGTCTCCGTACCCACCGCGCCGACCGCGGGTCAACGTTTGGCGCACGGTGGGCCGGGAGGCCCTCCGCGCGGGAAGTCGTCTCATGGTGTTGGCGGCCGCCGCCCTGGCCGTCGTCGCCGCCGGCTGCGCCCCCGACCCGCCGGAGGTGTCGGCCTCCGACGAGTCGGCGGCCACCGAGGACGAGGACACCCTCCCGCTCATCGAGGCCTCCGGCCTCGTCATCCGCGGCGGGGGGAAGGTGGCGGTCGTCTGCGGCGACGAGGCCCGCGACCGCCTGTGGGGCGTCTCGCTCGACGACCCCGGCGAGCGGTGGATCCTCCGCTTCCCGCGAACCACGCCGAGCCTGGACGACCTGGAGTCGCTCGCCCCGTGGGGGGAGCACAACCTCCTCGCCGCCACCAGCCAGACCCGCACCAAGACGAAGGAGAAGACGCGGCCGGCGCGGAACCGCCTGGCCCTCGTCTCGCTGACGCCCGACGCCCGGCGCGTCGTCGGCGTCCGCGTCTACGAGAACCTGCGCGGCGACCTCCTCCGGTACCTGACGGTCCGCTGCGGGAACCTCTTCGAGAACGTGCAGGCGATCGTGATGCGCGGCCCGAACGACGGCGGCCTGAACGTCGAGGGCATGGCCGTCTGGCGCGGCCGCCTGATGCTGGGCCTGCGGTCGCCGCTGTCGCGCGGCCGGCCGGTTGTCGTCCCCGTCGCGAACCCGGAGGCGGTGGTCGAAGGCGGCCGGCCGCCCGAGTTCGACGCCCCCGTCGTCCTGCCCACCGAGCCGGACGAGGCCATTCGCGGCCTGACCGAGGGGTCGGACGAAACGATCCTCGTCCTCCTCGGCCCGGGCACGGACGCCCCCGGCCCGTCGCAGCGGCTCGTCCGATGGTGGCCCCAGGAGAACCGCCTCGAAGAGGTGAAGGTGCCCGCCCTCGAGGGGATAGAGCGGGCCGAGGGCCTGGCCGTCGACGCCGACGGCCGCCTCCTCCTGGTCACCGACTACCGCCTGCCCCTGCCGCGGCAGGTGTTTCATCGGCTGGAGATGGAGACGCCGTAACGCGCGGCGTGCGGGCCGTGCCATGCTGCGGCATGTCCCGACCATTCGCTTCGCTCATGGCCGGGCGTGCGACGCCGGCGCGAGGGCGTCCGCCAGGACCTCCATCGGATGGACCACCGGCAGGCCCGTCCCGTGGGCGAGTTGGGTCCGGCACATGCCGCAACTCGTCACCACCGCCTCCGCCCCGGAGTCGCGAATCCGGTCCATGACGGGCCGGGCGATGGCCTCGGAGGTCTCGGCATTGGCCGCCTTCAGGCCGTACGTGCCGCCCATGCCGCAGCACTCCTCGTTCGTGAGGACGAACTCCAGGCCGAGGAGCCGCTCCAGGAGCCGCTTCGGCTGCTCGCCGCGCCCCGCCGCACGCAGGTGACACGGGGCGTGGTACGCCAGCCGCCGCGTCCGCCACGGCGAGTCGGCGGCCGTCGGGACGGGGCCGTCGCGCTCGTCGGCGAGTTCCTCAAGAAGGTCGTGGACGTCGCGGGTCGCCTCCGCGATGGCGGCGGTCCGTTCGTCCGGCTCGTCCATCTCGAGCCACTCCTCCGTCAACGTCAGCACGCACGACGGGCATCCGCTCGCCACGACGAACCCGGCCTCCACCAGCGGCGCGAGGACGTCCAGGTTGAACGCCCGGTCCGCCAGGGCCGCCCGTGCGTCGCCGGCGCAGATCTTCGGAATGCCGCAGCACCGCTGCTCCGGGATGAAGACCTCGCACCCGAGGGCCTGGAGGACGCGGAGCGCGGCCCGTCCGATCTGCGGCTCGTTGAAGAGTTCGAAACATCCCGCGAAGTACGCCACCCGTCGCACGGGTTCGCCGTCGGCGGGCGTGCGGACGCCTTCCGGCAGGCGGTCGCGGCTGAAGGGCGGCATGGCGGCCCGCCGGCCGATGCCGCCCACCTTCTCCATCAGCCACCGGACCGACGGCCGGCCGAGCATCCAGTTCGAAACGGGGGCGGCCGCGCTCCCCGCCCGGCCCATCGGACGGACCCGGGTCATCTGCCGCTCCGTCCACGGCAGGTGCCCGCGTGCGGCCAGGTGCTGCTTGTGCTTCAGCAGCAGGCCCGGCACGTTGACGCGGCTGGGGCACTCGACCAGGCACGACTTGCAGTTGTAACAGAGGCCGGCCACGTGGCGCATGCGTTCGGCATCGAGGTCCGCCGGGTCGAGGCCGCCGCTCAGGATCTCGCGCAGCAGGTTCGCCTTGCCGCGCGGCGTGGCCGCCTCGTCGCCGGTCACCTTGAAGACGGGGCAGAACTCGCGGCACGTGCCGCAGCCGTGGCACCGGACGAGTTCCTCGGCCCAGGGGTCGCGGTCGAACGCCTCGCCGGTCGCGGCCAAAGCAAACCCCGGGCCGACCCGCAGGTCGTCCGTGTGGACGTGCCGCTCGTCGGTGACGACCTTGCCGGGGTTGAGGATGCCGCCGGGGTCCCAGAGCCGCTTGACCTCCTGCATGAGGGCGTACAGGTCCTCGCCGAACTGGAGCCGCAGGTACCCGCTCCGCGCGAGGCCGTCGCCGTGCTCGCACGAAACCGTGCCGCCGAGGCGGACGACGAGGGCGGCCACGTCGTCGGCGATGGCCCGCATGCGGGCCACGTCCTCGGGCCGGCGCGTGTCCAGGATGGGGCGGGCGTGGAGGTTCGAGTCGCCCGCGTGCCCGTAGATGGCCGCCTCCACGCCGTGCCGGTCGAACACCTCGCGGATGCCGTGGATGTACTCGACCAGCCGGTCCGGCGGGACGGAGACGTCCTCGATGAACGGGGTGATGCGCTTCGGCCCCGGCAGCCGCTGGAGAATCTGGACGGCCTGCTTGCGGACCTGCCACAGGCGTTCCTGCTCGGCCGGGTCGTACGCCTCCAGGCCGCCGAACGCCAGGCCGAGGTCGTCGATGACCGTCTCGCGGACGCGGCGGATGAACGCCTCGTTCTCCGCGCGGGAATCGGAAAGTTGCTCGACCAGGACGACCGTGTCCGCCTCGGGCGGGAGGTACTGCTCCGGCACGGACCCGTCCGCCCGGACGATGTCCAGGAAGACCCGCTCCATGATCTCGCACGCGCTCGGGCCGAGGTCGAGGATGGAGTGGATCGCCTCGCCGCCCTTCTCCAGACAATCGAACCAGAGCAGCAAACTAGCCCGTTCGCTCGGCTTCGGCACGGCGCGGACGGCCGCCTCGACGACGATGGCGAGCGTGCCCTCGCTGCCGACGATGAGGCGCGTGAGGTCCACCCGCCCGCCGTCGAGCACGTTGAACAAGTTGTACCCGGCGCTGTGCTTGGACGTGTACGGGCGGTGGGCGCGGAGGAGGTCGGCGTTCGCCTCCACGAGGCGGCGCGTACCGGCGGCGGCACGGCCGAGGAGGTCGTCGCGGTCGGCGAGGGCCTGCCAGCCCTCGCCGTCGGCGCCAACGGGCTCGAGGCGGGCCCGCGAACCGTCCGCCAGGACCACGTCCAGCCACGCCACGTGCTCGCGCATCGAACCGTACCGGATGCCGCGCGCGCCGGAGGCGTTCGTCCCCAGGTTCCCGCCGACCGTGCAGAACGGGGCGCTGGACGGGTCCGGGCCGAGCATCAGCCCGTGCGGGGCGAGGCGAGAGTTCACCTCCTCCGTCACGGCGCCCGGCTGGACGCGGACGAGGCGGGCGCCGGTGTCGATATCGAGGACCCGGTCCATGTATTTCGTGAAGTCGAGGACGATGCCCCGCCCGAGCGCCTGGCCGACCACGCCCGAGCCGGCGCCCCGCGCCGTGACGGGGATGCCGAGCCGCCCGGCCGCCTCGACGGCGGCCGCCACGTCCTCCGCGGACTTCGGCACGACGACGGCCAGCGGCGGGATGCGGTAGATGCACGCCGCCGTCGCGTACGCCGCCCGGCTGAAGCGGTCGGTCAGCACGTCGCCCCGGACGCGGCCGTCGAGGGCGCAGGCGACGTCGTCGGGCGTGATGGTGGAGGTTTCGGGCATGGTATTTTGAGTATTGGCGCGGTGGGTACGGAGACCCACCGCGCCCCAAGGGCGGTGCGCGGCGGGTCTCTGTACCCGCCGCGCTTCGCCTCCCGCGATTACACCTTCGCTTGATTGCCTTCAAGCCACGTCATACTATACATACGGGGCCATCAAAGCAAGGCGACGGCGTGACGCGGGCCATCGGGTGCATTTCGGGCGGGCTCGACTCCCTGCTCGCCGTGCGCCTCGTCCAGCAGCAGGGCCTCGACGTGCTGGCCCTTCACGTCCTGCACCTGTGGCACGGGCACGGTTCGCCCCCGGGGGAGCCGCCGCCGGCCGTCCGGCGGGCCGAGGCGCTCGGCGCCGAGGTCCGCATCGTCGACGGCACGGAGGCGGACCTCGCCCTGCTGCACGACCCGCCGCACGGCTTCGGCAAGCATCTGAATCCGTGCATCGACTGCCGCATCTGGACGCTGCGGCAGGCCCGGCACCTGATGGAGGCGGAGGGGGCCGCGTTCGTCTTCACGGGCGAGGTCCTCGGCCAGCGGCCGATGTCGCAGCGGCGCGACGCCCTCCGCCTGGTGGAGAAGGAGGCGGGCCTGGCGGACCTCCTGGTCCGGCCCCTCTCGGCCAGGTGCCTGCCGCCCACCCGCCCGGAGCGCGAAGGCATCCTCGACCGCGACCGCCTGCTCGACCTCTCCGGCCGGTCGCGGAAGCGGCAGATGGCCCTCGCGCGCGACCTCGGCGTCACCGATTACGCCACGCCCGCCGGCGGGTGCCTGCTGACCGACCCCGGCTTCTCGCACCGCCTCGAGGAACTCATGCGGCAAAAGGACCCCACGCCGACGGACGTGGAACTCCTGAAGGTCGGCCGGCACCTGCGACTGGACGACGGCACGTGGATCGTCGTCGGCCGGCACCAGGCGGACAACGAGCGGCTGGCGGCCCTCGTGGAGGCGGCCGACGTGCGCATCGAGCCGGCCGACGTGCCCGGCCCCACGACGATCGTCCGCCCGCCCGTCGGCGACGGCGCGATCGAGCAGGCCGCCGCCGTCACGCTGCGTTACACGAAGGTCCCGCCGGGCGAGGTGCGGCCGGTGACGGTCCAGGCGGCGGGCGAGGCGCCGCGGACGATCCACGCCGCCCCGGCCGACGAGGCCTTCTGCCGCTCGCATCTCGTCGCTAAAGAGGAATCCACATGAGCAAGGTACGAAAAGAACCGCACGAGACGCCCGCCCTGGACGCGAAACGCGCGCGGCTGCGCGAGATCCTCGGCGACATGGACTCCGCGGCCGTCGCGTTCTCGGGCGGCGTGGACTCGACGCTGCTGCTCGCCGAGGCGCTCGAGGTCCTCGGCCGCGAGAAGGTCCTCGCGGTCACGCTGACGGGGTCGCTCTTTCCGCCGGAGGAGGTCCACGAGACGAACGCCCTGGCCGAGCGGCTCGGCGCCGAGCACGCCGTCCTGAAGCAGCACCCGCTGGAGGTAGCCGGCCTGGCGGACAATCCGCCCGACCGGTGCTATGTGTGCAAGCGGGCGCTGTTCCGGTCGGTCATCGAACTGGCGGAGGAGCGCGGGCTGGCGGAGGTGCTGGACGGCTCGAACGCCGACGACGCGCGGGCCCATCGCCCCGGCAAACGGGCGCTGGCGGAACTGGGCGTCCGCGGCCCGCTGCGGGAGGCCGGCCTCGGGAAGGCCGACGTGCGGGCCCTCTCGCGGCGTCTCGACCTGCCGACCGCCGACCGGCCGTCCTCGCCCTGCCTGGCCACGCGGTTTCCGTACGGCCAGCCGATTACCGAGGCCGCGCTGGAGCGCGTGGCGGCGGCGGAGCGGCGGCTCCATCACCTCGGGTACGCGGTCTGCCGCGTGCGCGACCACGGCGACGTGGCCCGCATCGAGGTGCCGCCCGACCAGGTGGCGCGGCTGGCGGGTCGGCACCACGGGCAGATCGTCGCGGACCTGAAGGCCCTCGGCTACGCGTACGTGACGGTCGACCTGGAGGGGTACCGGTCGGGGGCGATGGATGAAGTGCTCGGGAATGCAGAACCATAAATGACGAATAAGGAATGGCGAATGACGAGGGAATGAGGAAGCACGAATGACGATGCGCGCCCCTTGGTCATTTGTCATTTGGCATTCCATCGTCATTCGGGCTTCGTCATTCGAAATTCGCTGCCCGAAAGACTTGACCGGTGCGACCGGCGTGCTAATGTAGTCTGCGAGGTATGCCTGCGCCGACGTTGGTGCGAGGAACACGCGATGGCCCTGGACCCGCTCGTCGCCGAGAAGCGAGGCGACATTCTGCGTTTGGCCGAGCGACACGGCGCGCGGAACGTGCGCGTCTTCGGGTCGGCCGCCAACGGGCAGACCGGACCCGAGAGCGACGTGGATTTCCTCGTGGACCTGGACGAGGACCGTTCGCTCCTGGACCTCGGGGCTCTGCTGATGGATCTCCAGGACCTGCTCGGCCGAAAGGTGGACCTCGTGACCGAGCAGGCGCTGCACTGGTACATCCGCGACCGCGTTTTGGACGAGGCCATGCCGCTATGAACGATGACCGACTCTACCTGATTCATATCCGGGAGTCGATGGCGCGGATCGAGGAATACGTGCAAGGCGGACGTGAAGCCTTTCTCCAGTCCAGATTGATCCAGGACGCGGTCCTTCGGAACCTCCAGACACTGGCGGAGTCGACGCAACGCCTGAGCGATGAATTCAAGCGGGCCCATCCGGACATCGATTGGCGGGCCATCGCCGGTTTCCCCAACGTCCTGGTTCACGACTACCTGGGCGTGGACGTGGCGCGCGTCGTCAATCGTCATTCCCCCGCGGCTCCCGCCCCGAACGATACGTTCGGCGTGGCCCGCTCCAGGGCCGATTCCACCTCGAAGAACTCCGCCGACTGGAAGCCGAACATGCCCGCCATCACGTTCGTCGGGAACATCTGGCACCGGTCGTTGAAGTCGCGGACGTTCGCGTTGTAGAACCGCCGGGCCGCCTGGATCCGGTTCTCCGTCTCCACGAGTTCCCGCTGCAGTGCGAGGAAGTTCTCCGACGCCTTCAGCGTGGGATACCCCTCGGCGACGGCGAAGAGGTGTTTCAGGGCGCCGACGAGCGCGTTCTCGTCGCGGGCCTGGTCGCCGGCCGACCCCTGCGACTCGAGCGCCCGCGTCCGTGCCTGGACGACGCGCTCGAGCACCTCCTTCTCGTGGGCGGCGTAGCCCTTGACCGTCTGGACGAGGTTCGGGATGAGGTCGTAGCGGCGCTTCAGTTCCGTCTCGATGCCGGCCCAGGACTCCCGGACGTGGTTCCGGCCGCGCACGAGGCTGTTATACATCCCGATAAGAACGATGCCGACGACGAGGATCGGCACGCCGATGCACGCGCAGAACGGCAACAGGGCGAACAGGGCCTCGGCCTGGGCAAGCATCGCTCCGGTCATGGGGTTCCTCCGGCGGCCGCGGCGCCGCGCTGCTCCACGCCGCGCGCCTTCAGCACGTAGTCGGGAATCATGTTCACCACGGTCTGGCCGATCATGATGAGCCGCTCGAAGTTCTGCACCTCGCCGTGCCCCTTGTCGTAGAGGAGCAGGAACACGCCGTTCGTTTCCATGTGCGGCGCCGTGCCGCAGCGGAGCAGGTAATCGATGAGCCGGGCGTGAAACAGGTCGTAGGCGAAGCGGCGGTCCTCGCTGGCCACGTGGTACCGGCGGCTGAACTCGTCGCTCTCGAAGTCGATGTCGTCCCATCCGACCCAGGAGGCGACGCGGTCGAAGACGCTCTCCGGCCGCAGGCGAACGGCCGGCGCGTCGATGGGCAGCAGGAACACCACCGCCTGGTGATGGTGCGTGTGCGAGTTCTTGCCGCTGCCCGTCGTGTACCGGTAATCGAAGGCGACGACCGTCCGGCCGTCCACCTCGCCGCTCATCACGTTGGTGGCCCGTTTCGACCGGCCGTGGTTGAAGAGGTCCAGCCGCGTGTACCACATCGGCAGGTTCCACGGGTCCTTCGGGTAGAAGGCGAAGCCCAACTTCTGCGCCAGCAGCGCCATGGTCCGCCGGCGCTGGCGGCCCTGAATGATGCTGTAGATGATGATGAAGGCGGCGACGGCGGCGAAGGCGCCGAACATGAGGCACGGGACGGCGCCGGCGGCCGCACCGAACAGGGCGTCCATGATCCGCTCCTACCGGGCGGCGGGATTATAGCCGCCCGCGCCGAACCCGTTCAACCGGAATCGCTACACGCGCGGGTCGCCGGCCGTTCTCCCTCGCCCTTGACGGCAGAGGGTCGCGGTGAGGGTGATCGTGCTTCAAGCATCAAGCCACAAGCCTCAAGCGAGAAGCCACGGCCACGGCGCGTGCTGTTGACGCCTTTGCTTGCGGCTTGGGGCTTGCAGCCTGTGGCTTCGTCTCCCCCTCACCCTGCCCTCTCCCACCAGGGGAGAGGGATGGACCCGCCGCACGTGCGCGCCCGCGCTATGCTGCCGACCCTGCCGGCTTGATTGCCCGCCGGCCCCGATGTACCATACCAGCGCCATGAGCGAGATATTCAGCGACATCCCGGCCGTCCTGGACGACCTCAACGCCGGCCGCATGGTCGTCCTCATCGACGACGAGCAGCGCGAGAACGAGGGCGACCTCGTCTGCGCCGCCGAGAAGGTCACGCCCGAGGCCATCAACTTCATGGCCTACCACGGGCGTGGGCTCATCTGCCTGCCGATGGCCCCGAGCCTGATCGACCGCCTCGACCTCCCCCCCCAGACGCCCGTCAACACCGCCCAGTTCGGCACGGCGTTCACCGTCTCCATCGACGCCCAGGCCGGCGTGACGACCGGCATCAGCGCGGCCGACCGGGCCCGGACCGTACAGGCGGCCGTCGCCGACGACGCCACGCCCGAGGACCTCGTCCGCCCGGGGCACGTCTTCCCGATCCGGGCGCGCGAGGGCGGCGTCCTGGTGCGGGCCGGGCAGACGGAGGGGGCGGTGGACCTGGCGCGCCTGGCGGGCCTGAAACCCGCCGGCGTCATCTGCGAGGTCATGAAGCCCGACGGCACGATGGCCCGCGTGCCCGACCTCGTCCCCTTCTGCAAGGAACATGATCTCAAGATGTGTTCAGTGGCCCAGGTCATCGCGTTCCGGCACCGCAAGGAGCGGCTCATCCGGAAGGTGGCCCAGGTGAAGTTGCCGACCGACCACGGGACGTTCGACCTGCACGCCTACGAGAGCATCATCGACGCCCTGCCCCACATCGCCTTGACCCTCGGCGGCCTCGGCATCGAGGACGAGAACGGCGAGGTGCCCGTCCAGACGGAGCCGACGCTCGTCCGCATTCACTCCGAGTGCCTGACGGGCGACGTCTTCGGCAGCCGCCTGTGCGACTGCGGCGACCAGTTGCAGCGGGCGATGGCCCGCATCGCCGAGGAGGGACGCGGGGCCGTCATCTACATGCGCCAGGAGGGGCGCGGCATCGGTCTCTCGAACAAACTCCGGGCCTACCGCCTCCAGCAGGAGGAGGGGCTCGACACCGTCGAGGCCAACGTCAAACTCGGCTTCGAGCCGGACCTGCGGGATTACGGCATCGGCGCACAGATCATGCTCGACCTGGGCCTGCGCGAGGTGCGGCTGATGACGAACAACCCGCGGAAGGTGGTCGCCCTGGAGGGGTACGGCCTGACGATCGTGGAGCGCGTGCCGATCGTCGTCCCGCCCCGGCCGGAGAACGAGCGGTACCTGCACACGAAGCGCGTCAAACTCGGCCACATCCTGGATGAAGAGGAAGACCAGGAAGGCTGACCGCCGAACGGAGAAGGCGAAACGCCGGAGATGAGAATTCCGAATGGCGAATGCCGAACGACGATTGAATGAGGAATGACGAACGGCTCCGGCCGCATCGTCATTGCGGATTCGTCATTCCCTCGAAATCCGGGGTTCGCCATTCGGAAATCAAAAAAGGTTCCAGGAGTCTTTTTCGGGCCACCACCGGCAGCCCGCATGAGCCCGGGCAACGAAAAAGACTCCTGGAACCTTTTTTGGCCGCCGGTTCCTCGCGGAACCGCCCCTCCGGCCGGGGCGTCTAACACACCGGAGACAGCGATGCGAACGGTCGGCCCCCACATCCTGATCGTCCCGGCCATCCTTCTCGCAGGGTGCGGCGAACCGGAATCGATGGGGCCCGGGCCGTGGGAAGAGGCCCCTCCGAACCTGCCCGCCGATGCGCCGGTCGTCAACTGCGTGGCGCCGGACCATTGGCTCCCGTATCGCGCCTCATTCAGGGAGGCGGAAGCGGTCGTCGTGGCGCGCTGCACCAACGTGCTGCAATACGCAACGGTCCGTCGCGGCCACTACGACTTCCTGTGGTATCTCGTAACGTTCGACGCGATTCGCACCGAGCGGGGCATGTGGCCGCACGACCGCGTCGTCTTCTGCTGCTACGATACGTGGCCGACACCGGAGTCCGGCATCATGGTCAAGAAGGCGCCGTTTCCCTTTGACGAGGGGCGAGTGGTGGCGCTGGCGCTGGATCCGCGGGCCGTTCCCCCACGGGTTACGGGACAGGCGTGGCGCAGCCGCGTGCCGCCGCACGGCAAGCCGCAGCCGCTGGCGTTCGACCTGCAGAGCGAGGAGGGGAGGCGCTTTTACCAACGTCTGGACACGGCCATCCGCACGTTCGCCGAACAGGAAGGCTGGCCAAAGGCTACCGGCGGGTCGCATTTCGAAGTGACCGACGAGGCGTACGTGGCGGAGGTTATCCTTCGTCGGCCGGACGGCGAACCGGCGCACCGGGCCGTGGCGGTCGACAAGGAAACGTTCGCCGTCCGCGAGGTCCCTTGAACGGATGTCGGGTTGACCGGCAACTTTCGCTGCCGCATCGTCCTTGTAGTTTCGTCATTCCCTCGTCATTCGGATCTCGTCATTCGGAGTTCAAGGCCCCCCGGCCGCTACGTCGTGATCTCCTCCAGCGCCTCCGGGCTCAGCATGCCGCGCAGTTTCTTCAGGGCCCGGCCTTCGATCTGGCGGATGCGTTCCTTCGTGACGCCGAAGTGCTTGCCGACTTCCTCGAGGGTCTGCGGGCCGGGCATGTCGCCGAGGCCGAAGCGGCGCATGACGATCTCGCGCTCGCGCGGGCCGAGTTCGTCGAGGACGCGTTCGATGCTCTGCTTGACGGTGACGTCCGGCTCGCGGTAGCCTTCCTCGCCCTCGAAGCGGAGGTCCTCGGTCATTTCGAGGAGTTCGTCGTGGCCGGTCATGTACCGCTCGCGCCGCTTGCCCGCCTTCGGGACGGTCCGGGCGAAGTTCTTCATGATGGCCCACGACGCGTAGGTCGAGAACTTGAAGCCCCGCGTGTAATCGAACTTGTCGACGGCCCGCAGGAGGCTCATGTTGCCGTCGGAGATGAGTTCGAAGAAGTTGGTCTGCGGCGAGACGTGGCGCTTGGCGATGTTGACCACCAGCCGCAGGTTCGCCTGGACGATGCGGTTCTTGACGCGGGCGGCCTCGTCGAGGAGCCGTTCGACCTCTTCGATGTCCTCGACCTTGGGCGACCGGGTCTTCTCGAGGCGCTCGCGGACCTGGGTGGCCTTGAACTTCAGGTAGTTGTACAGGCGGAAGAGCGACTGCTCCTCGTCCTTCGAGAGGAGCGGCGTCTTGTACAGATTCTTCAGGTAGATGGGGAGCCCCTTGGGGGGCGTCTTCGTGCCTGCGTCGGGACCGGAGAGGACCTCGCGGGCCACCGGGTCCTCGAGGATGACCTCGTCGGCGTCCTTGCGGTGGAACTCGGGGCTGTCCATGTACTCGATGGGTTCGCGGAGGAGGTCGTTCGCCCGCTCCTCGGTGATGATGCGGTAGATGCTGGAGCGCGTCCGGCAGAAGCGTTTGGCCAGGGCGTGGACGCTCACGCCGCGCTGGTACGCCTGGTAGATGCGGCGGCGGTCGGTGTCCTGGAGCGCCTCGGTGGCGTTCGGGAACAACTTGTTCTCGGGGTGCTCGTCGTCGTACTGCTTGATGGTCTGGCGGACGGTCTCGACGGCGCGGCCGAGTTTGCGGGCGATCCGCTTGGAGACCTCGAACAGGCAGCAGTGGCAGAACAGGCTGAGGCGCCGTGCCCGGCGGATGATCTCGCGCCGCTCCTCGCCGCTCAGGCGGCTGAAGGCGGCGGCGTCCTCGACGCGGTGGGCGTTCCGGTTGGCGAAGCGTTCCAGGCTCGACCGGCGGAGACCGACGCGTGTGCGGCCGTCGTCGCCCCTGAACTTCCATGCCACGAGGCCCTGCTTGCGCCAGCGCTGGATCGTCTTCTGGCTGACGTTGAAGTGCTCGGCCGCCTCCTTGATCGTGTAGACGGGCTCGGAGACCTCGTCGGGGCGGAGTTTCAGGCCCGCCGAGACCTGCTCGACCATGCGGCCGAGGTCCTCGCGCAGGGACTCGCCGGGGAGCGTTTCGCCCAGGTCTCGACGCGGACGGTAGCCGGTAACCTGGTAACAGACGAACTCGTAGGGGTAGGATTTGTCGCGGTCAATGAGGCAGATGAGGCGCTCGGCCCGCTCGAGTTGGGCGAGCCGGACCTCGCGGGCGGAGTAGCCCATCTGCTTGGCGAGGTCCGCGATTTCCGGATGGTTATACTTGGCCTTCGCCATGGTCTTGTGGGAGAACGGCCTTCACCCCCGTTCGCTGGTACTATATCCGATTTATCGGGCGTTGTCAAGCGGAAACTTGACGTTTCTTGCATTCCAGGTGTCCAACTGCCCCGCCGCAAGTCAAGGGGTCACCTGGAAGGAAGCAACGGCCGTTTACGGGCCGAAAACCAACGGTCGGCGCGTCGGAGAGCGTTCGAGGCAACGGGGCGCGACTGACGGCACGGCCGCCCGGCGTCCACACCGCCGATGACGATTGACGAAAACCGAATGACGATTGAATGAGAACTGTGTGGGGAGGCAGAGGCCCTGCGGCTAACGTCAGCGGACCCGCCCCCCTGATTCGCCGCCGAAAACGCCTTCCGTCAGAGCGAGCAACCGACTGGAGGCAGACCGGCAAACGGGTGCATGGGGTGGCAACGCCGGGCGGCCACGCCCTACAGCGCCACGGCCTTATGGCGTTCCAGGACGCCCATGGCGGTCGTCATGCTGCCCAGGCGCTTGGCGGGTTCCTTGATGAGGGCCCGCATGACGAGTTGGCAGACCTCCTCGGGCAGGCTCTCGACGCGCCGCTCCAGGGCCACCGGCTTGACGTTGAGGATCTTGCTGAGCGCCTGGTGGTGGTCGGGGCTCTCGAACGGCCAGTGGCCGGACAGCACCTGGTAGGCCACCACGCCCCAGGCGAAGATATCCAGCTTGTAGTCGCACAGGTCGCGGCGGAGCACCTCGGGGGCGAGGATTTCGGTCGTGCCCATCCGCGAACTCTTGCGGGGCCGTTCCAGCAGGGGGCACGCCAGGCCGAAATCGATCAACTTGACCTGGTCCCGGTCCGAGACCACAAAGAGGTTTTTGGGGCAGAAATCGTGATGGACGAACCGCCGCTTGTGCACGTGCTCGAGGGCGGCGGCCGCCTGCCGGACGTAGGCCATCCGTTTGCCCGCCAGGCGTTGGCTGTCGCCGCCGAGGAGGCCGGCCAGGGTCACACCTTCCAGGTACTCGAGCACGAGATAGGGCGCGTCGCCCAGGGTGCCGTGGTCAAAACACGTGACGACGTTCGGGTGGTCGAACGAGGCGGTGATTTCCCCCTCGGTAAAGTCGCGGTACTCGGATTCGAGTTTGGCGACGTGCTGCCTGGCCTCGGGCTTGTGGATCTTGATGGCGACGATGCGGCCGGTTTCCTGGTGCCGGGCCTTGAAGATCTTCGACATGCTTCCTTCGCGGATGACGCCGAGCGCCGTATAGCCGGGAAGTTCCTTGGACTTGCCTTTTCGAAGCCTCCGCAAGAATCCCACGGACGTGCCCTCCCGCTTGTGGTCGGGCCGAGGCATAGAAGACGCCTCGGCGAGCCGAGCCGGCTTCCAGGAGATGATACCCTATTCTAGGGACCGCTTGTCCGAAACGCCAAACGATTTTTGGTATCGTCCCAGAAGTGGGCGACGGGCGGCCCACGGCTCCGTCAGCGTGCTGGGGCGAGGCACGCCCTGGGGGAGATTCCATCTCCCCCAGACCCCCTCGGCCCATGCCCAACGCAAGCGGGCACACCCCCATCGGAGGCCCCCGTAAGCCCCTGGCAGCCTCGGAGCCGAGGCAGAGCCTCTCTGTCCTCGTGCCGTCTCCCCCACGTTTGGGGCGATACTCGATTTTTGGCCGCACGCCCGGCTTCCCGGAGCCGCCGTCCAGCAGCGGCGGGGCCGGGTCCTCGGGGGTCCCGCTCACGGGAACGGCGCCTCAGACGCAGTGGTCCACGATGGCGGCGACCTCGCTGCGCAGCCGCTTCCGCTCGACGATGGCGTCCACGAAGCCATGTTCGAGCATGAACTCGGCGGTCTGAAACCCCTCCGGCAAATCCTGTTTCATCGTCTGCTTGATGACGCGGGGACCGGTGAAGCCGACCATCGCCCCCGGCTCGGCCAGGATAATGTCGCCGAGGGAGGCGAAACTGGCCAGCACCCCCGCCGTCGTCGGGTGCGTCATGACCGCAATGTACAGCCCCCCTGCCTGACTGAACCGTCCGAGGGCCGCGCTGGTTTTGGTCATTTGGGCCAAACTCAAGATTCCCTCCATCATCCGTGCCCCGCCCGAGGCGCAGCAGATGACGAGCGGCAGTCGGAGTTCGGTGGCCTTCTCGGCGGCGGCGGCAATCTTCTCGCCCACGACCGAGCCCATCGAGCCCATGATGAACCCCGCATCCATGGCCCCCAGGACGAGCGGCCGGCCCTTGATGTACGCCCGCCCCACCACGGCCGCGTCGTACAGGCGAGTCTCGCGCTGGGCGTCGGCCAGACGCTCGATGTACGACTTGCGGTCGCCGAACCCCAGCGGGTCCGGCGACATGAGATTCGGCAGATACTCCTCGAAACTGTCGGCGTCGGCCAGCAGGCGGATGCGCTCGCGGGCGCCGATGCGGAAATGGTGTCCGCACTCCGGGCAGACGTGGAGGTTCTCCTCGACGGTCTTGCGGAAGACCATCTCCTCGCACCCGGGGCACCGGAGCCACAGGCCCTCGGGGATGTCCTTCTTTTTGGTTCGCCCGTTCATCGCCATGCGGCACGTTCCCTGCCGGCGGCGGACCGGCGTCTCAGGCGTTCTGGATCGCCTTGGCGGCGGCCTCGCGCAAGTCGCGGATGGCCCGGGCGTAGTCGCCGTCGGGCGTCCGGAAGACGGCCGTGCCCGCCACGAAGACGTCGGCGCCGGCGTCGGCGGCCTGGCCGATGGTTTCGGTGTAGATGCCGCCGTCCACCTCCAGCCGCTGGCCGGCGTCGAGCCACGCCCGGACCTGCCGGACGTTCGGCAGGACCTCGGGCATGAACTCCTGGCCCCCGAACCCCGCATAGATGGTCATCATGAGGACCATGTCGATGTGCGGCGCGGCCTCGTGGATGCGCTCCATCGGCCCGTCCGGGTTGATCGTGATGCCGGCGGTGCAGCCGAACTCGTGGATGCGGCCGGCCATCGCCTCCGGGTCCTCGACGACCTCGCCGTGGAACGTGAGGTTGTCGGCCCCGGCCTCGGCGAACGCCTGGATATACCGGCCGGGCTCGCTGATCATGAGGTGCACGTCCAGGAGCATGTCCGTGACCGCCCGCACCTTCTCCACCACGACGGGGCCGATGGTGATGTTCGGCACGAGGTGGCCGTCCATCACGTCCACGTGGAGGAGGTCGGCGCCGGCGTCCTCGGCCCGGTGGACCTCGTCGGCCAGGTGGGCGAAGTCGGACGCCAGGAGCGACGGCGCGATGGCCGGGTGCGGCAACTGGTGGACCGACCGTTTCACGGCGGACCTCCTTGTGCGGCGCCGAGCGTGCCACGGCCGGTCTTGTCCGGCCGTGCGTTCCTACGTGTCATTCCGAGGTTCCTCATCAGCGACCCACGAATCCCGCCGCGCGAAAACAGGAACAACAAAGACCAAGGCGAGATTCATCGTCGCGGCCTTGCCGCTCCTCAGAATGACATCCTGGGTGACCTTTGTCATGCCTCGTCGATGAGTCCGATCGTCTCGAAGGGCTTGCCTTCGAGGAACTCCAGGCTGGCGCCGCCGCCCGTCGAGATATGGCTCATGGCGTCGGCGAGGCCGAACTTCTCGACGGCCGCCGCCGTATCCCCGCCGCCCACGATCACCGTGCCGCCGCCCTCGGCCACCTGGGCCATTTCCTCGCAGACGGCCCGGGTACCCTGGGCGAAGGGCGTGACCTCGAACATGCCCATCGGCCCGTTCCAGACGACGGTCCTGGCGTCGGCGAGTTTCTCGCGGTAGATCTCAACCGTCTCGGGACCGATATCGAGGCCCATCCACCCGTCGTCGATGTCCGGGCTCTGGACGTCCGTCTCGGCGGCCGCCGTCGGTTCCCGCGCCACCACGTGGTCCGCGGGGAACAGGACCTCGGCGTCGGCGGCCTCGATCTTCTCCAGGAGGTCGGTGGCGACGGCGAGCATGTCGGTGGTCTTGCCCTTGTTCTCGACCTCGCGTTCGACCTTCGACTTGCCCACGCCGCGGTCCTGGGCGGCCATGAAGACGTAGGCCATGGCCCCGCCGATGAGGAGGCGGTCGACCTTCGTCAGGAGGTTTTCGATGACGCCGATCTTGTCGGAGACCTTCACCCCGCCGAGGACGGCGACGAACGGCCGCTCGGGCTTCTCGAGCGCCTCGCCCAGGAACTTCAGTTCCTTCCGGATGAGGAAGCCGATGGCCCGCGTCCCTTCGGGCATGAGGGACGGCACGCCGTACGTCGACGCGTGCTTGCGGTGGGCGGTGCCGAACGCGTCGTTGACGTACAGGTCCGCCAGGTCCGCCAGGGCCTTGGCGAACTCCTCGTCGTTCTCGCGTTCGCCGGCGTGGAACCGCAGGTTCTCGAGCACGAGGAGGTCGCCGTCCGCCACGCCGCCGACCATCTTCGCGACCTTGTCGCCGATGCAGTCGGGGGCCATCGTGACGTCGGCCTCCAGGAGTTCGCCGAGGCGGACGGCCGCCGGCTTCAGGCTGAGGCGGGGGTCGACCTTGCCCTTGGGCCGGCCGAGGTGGCTCATCAGGATGACCTTCGCCCCGGCCTCGCGGGCGCAGCGGATGGTCGGCAACGCCATGCGGATGCGGCGGTCGTCGGTCACGTTGAGGTCGTCGTCGAGCGGCACGTTGAAGTCGACGCGCATGAGGACGCGCCGGCCGGCCATGTCGAGTTGGTCGAGGGTCTGCTTGGCCACGGCCCACCTCCTTTGCCCCGGGCAAGAGGCGGGGGCGAGCCGGAGGCCCGCCCCCGATTGCGGACGCTCACGCCGAATCAGGTTTCCGCCAACCGCTTGGCCAGGTCCGCCATGCGGTGCGAGAACCCCCACTCGTTATCGTACCACGCGGTCACCTTCACCAGGGTGCCGTCGTCGATGACCATCGTGCCGGTGGCGTCGAAGAGGCTGGAGCAGGTCTGGCCGATGATGTCGCTGGAGACGATCGGGTCCTCCGTGTAGTCGAGGATGCCCTTGAGGTCGCCGTCGGCGGCCTGCTTCATGGCCTGGTTCACCTCGTCGGCGGTGACGGCCTTGGCGAGGTTGGCGGTCAGGTCCACGATGCTCCCCACGGGCGTGGGCACCCGCAGGGCCATGCCGTTGAGTTTGCCGTCCAGTTCCGGGATGACCTTGCCGACCGCCTTGGCCGCACCCGTCGTGGTCGGGATGATGTTGATGGCGGCGGCGCGCGAGCGGTGGGCGTCCTTGTGAATCTGGTCCAGGATGTTCTGGTCGTTCGTGTAGGCGTGGCAGGTGGTCATGAGGCCCCGCACGACGCCGAACGTGTCGTTCAGGACCTTGACGACGGGCGCCAGGCAGTTGGTGGTGCAGGAGGCGTTCGAGACGATCTTGTGGTCGGCCTTGAGGGCGTCGTCGTTGACGCCGAGGACGATGACGGCGTCGATCTCGCCCTTGGGCGGGGCCGAGAGGATCACCTTCTTGGCGCCGGCCTCGAGGTGCTTCTCGCACCCCTCGCGGTTGCGGAAGATGCCCGTGCATTCCAGGGCCACGTCCACGCCGCGCTCCCCCCACGGCAGGGCGGCGGGGTCCTTCTCGGCCGTCACGGGGACGGCCGTGCCGTCGACCAGGATGGTGCCGTCGTCGGCCTTCACGTCGCCGGGGAAACGGCGGTAGGTGCTGTCGTACTTGAGGAGGTAGGCGAGCATCTCGGCGTCGGCCAGGTCGTTGATGCCGACGATGGTGAACTCGTCCTGGCGTTCCCACATGGCCCGGAAGACCAGGCGTCCGATCCGCCCGAAGCCGTTGATACCGATGTTAATCGCCATCCACACTACTCCTTACCTGGGAATCCCCGTGGAACAGGAACCGCCCGGTCGGCGCGCTGATGCACCCCGGCAGAGCCGAACGGTCACCGGCAAAACACCTTTATAGAAGGGCCTGAGGGGAGGTGTCAAGCATTTTCGGCATCCGAGGCCCCCTCGCCCCGGTTCAGGGGACCACCGGTCTGGCACTCGCCGGCGTATCGGTTCTTAACGCAGAGACCGCGGAGAACGCAGAGGACGGCAACGGCCAGGAGCAGAGAGACGGCAACGACGGAAAAAAGAAGATGCGGCAAGGAGGCATACAAGCCGTCTGTGGCGCAGCCGGCCAGCATCGGCGGGGTCGCGGAGGACGGTCGGGCGAACTGCCAGCGTCACCGAAGCCGACGCCGGTGGGCGGCTCCTCCTGCTCTTGCCTGTCGTGTCTCTTTCGTTCTTCCTTTTGCCTGATCTCTTTTTTTCCGCCGTTGCCCTTCTCTGCGCTCTCGGCGACCTCTGCGTTAAAACCCGAAGCCCGGAGTGCCGAACACGGCCGGACAAGGCCGGCCGTGGCACGGGCGCTGCCTAAGGCGTCGCCACGTTCGACATCCCCGACCGGTTCCACGACTCGTCGAACGTCCGGACGGCGAAGTACACGCGGCCATCCTCCCCCGCCGCGGGGACGCCGCTGACCGTGAACCGCTCGGCCGTACCCGCCTTCGACGGCACGGGCTCGCCGGCGAGATTGACCGCCATCCACCAGTTCCGGGCCTTGCCGCGGTCCGCCGGCACGTGCCACGCCTCGTACGGCTTGATGGGGAGCCGGGCGGCCTTGACCTGGTACCGCGCGGCCCGCCCGCCGCCGGCGTCGGCCGGGGCGGTGAACCGGACCTCCGCCTTCCCATCGTCCAGCAGCCGGACCCGCAAGTCCTTGACCGGCGCGGGCGGCTCGCCGTCCTCCCGCGGATGCGCCCACGCGTGGAACAGCCGGGCCGTCGAGAGCACCTGGTCGTTCTTCGGCGGGTCGTGGCTGGCGAACATGCCCACCTCGTTCGGCCCGGCGAAGAGGTGCTTCGTCCGGTACCGCCGCTTCGACCCGTAATGCCAGAACTCCTTCGCCTTCGCGAGCAGCGTCTCCTCGCCCGTCCACGCGAACGCCTTGGCGCACGCGTCCGGGTAGAACCGGGTGTACCAACCGGAATGGACGCACCCCTCGCCGTCCTCGGTGTCCGCGTGCTCCCATCGCCACGGGTCGAAGACCATACCCAGGTCCGGCACGTCGAAGTTCGTGTAGTACCACGTCTGGTGGCACGTCTCGCTCAGCATGAACCGGCGGCTCATCCGGCCGAAGGCGATGACGAAGTCCCGCATGTCGTCATCGTCGAAGTGCCGGGCGTACAGGTCGGCCCCGTTCTGGACGTACACGTGCTGCCACGTGCCGCCGAAGGGACGGACCTTCCACGTCCGGTCGCCCTTGGTAAGCGTATCGACGGTGTCGCCCTGGGTGGTGAAGGTGATGCCGTGGTCCTTCACCCATTTGCGGATGGGCGGGGAGAGTTCCTTGACCTTCATCCCCCCTCCCCCGCCGCCGATCCGCCGCGGGTGGAAACCCCGCTCGTCCAGAATCGGACTCTGCCGCAGCGTCCGGGCCGCCAGGTGGCAGACCTCCTCTACATATTCGTTCGTCGGGTCCGCCAGGAGGACGCGCATGGCCACCTCGAACCCGCGCCCGAAGCCGCGGATGGACTTGACCGCGGACGTGCCCGGCTCCAGTTGCCGGTAGTGCCGCCACTCGTCCGCCTTCTGTTCCACGTCGTCGACGGCGGCGGCGAGGGCGTCGCGGTCGCCCGTCAGGCAGAACCAGTCGGCCAGGCCGCCCCCGTAGAAGTGGCAGTAACAGGACTTGGCCCGCGACTGCCGCCAGAGGTCGTGGCAGTCGGGGTTGCCCTTGCGGTCGCCCCAGTCGGGGCCCCACTGGAAGTTCCAGTCCTCGCGGACGCGGCGGTTGCCCTGCGGCCCGCCCTGGGGGAACCAGATGCCGCCGTCCTTCCACTGCCAGCCGTCGGTCCGCCACGCCTGGAGGTCCGTGTGGTAGCGGGCCCACGCCTGGCCGCGGTCGAACCAGCCGCGCTCGCCCGTCCGCAGGTACTGGAGGAGGAGGGCCTGGACGCTGTCGGCCTCGCTCTCGTAATGGTTGTCCTCCCAGGCGACGAACGCGCCGGCGTGGGGCTCGGCGTCGCGGGGCACCTGCTTCTCGTCCCACTTCCAGCCCCACTTCCTGTAGACGGCCATCTCGTCGGCCCGCGTGCCGAAGGTGCCCGTGCCGAGGACCTCGCACTCGCTGTACCACGCGCCCGGCGCGAGGACCCACAGGCGGTTCCGTGCGGCCCTGGCCAAGGCGTCGCAGGCGGCCGGGGCGGCCGGCGGGGCGAAGTCGAACAGGTACTCCGACGAGTGGTGCGTGCAGTCGTACAGCCAGAAGCCCTCGGCCTGCCACGGCTGGCTGCGCACGCGGCCGCGGTCGTCCGCCGTGCC
This sequence comes from Phycisphaerae bacterium, assembly GCA_046483505.1. Classification (GTDB taxonomy): domain Bacteria; phylum Planctomycetota; class Phycisphaerae; order FEN-1346; family FEN-1346; genus BS750m-G62. The sequence continues at coordinate 2,359 of JAWODB010000112.1, read as the reverse complement.
GTCGAACCGCTCGGCGATGCCCTCGATCGCGAGGCGCTTGCCGTCGGCGGCGAGGCGGCGGGCCGGGTTCGTCGCGAAGAGCCGGTCGCAGACGTAGACGGTCGGCCGGCCCGCGGCCATCCACCCCGCGGGCAGGTTGTCCCCCGTGCCGCCGGTCCAGAGGGTCTTGTTGCCGGTCACGGCCCGGGCGGCGGGCACCTTCGCGTCCGCACGGTCGTGCCGCAGCCCCTGATGGAGCGCGGCCGCCCGGCCGGCAACCTCCAACGGCTCGGCGGCACCGATGAGCGTTTTCGGACCGGCGTCCGCCAGGTCGAGACGAATCACCGACCGCTTCACGAGGATGGCCGTCCGGCGGTCCGGGTTCGAGTTGCAGAGGCTGTACCGCACCCAGACGCGGCTCGACCCCGCCCGCGCCGTGATCGCCGCCCGGTAGCCGGCGCCGAGGGGATCGTCGGCGAATGTGCCCTCCACCTCGACCGTCACGCGCATCGGGCCGGCGTACGTCACTTCGACGCGCCCGGGCGGACCGGCGACCAACTCGCGCTCTTTCCAAGGCGACTTGTCCTTCCATCCCGACCGGCCGTGCAACTGCGTGTAGTGGACCGCGCCGCCCGCCGCGACCTCCTTCCCGCCGGCGGTCACCGAGTCGAAGAGGGCAAACGGCTTCGTGCGGGAGACGCGGAAGCGAATCGCCTGCGTATCCACGGTGACGGCGGCGTCGGTCTCCTTGACCGCGAGGCGCGCGCGTGCCTTCGCGGACGGCTCGGCGGCCTTCAGGACGTACTGGTTCGTCGCGCCCGCCGCCACGTCGTCCTGGAAGTCCAGGAGCACCCACCGCAGCGTTCCGTCGGCCTCGACGACGAGCGGCGTGAACTGGCACGGCACCGCGTTGCCGCCCGAGTCGGCGAGGGCGAACGGCTGATCCTTCCGGAAGCGGCCCTTGGGCAGGGGCACGCCGCCGGAGATCGGCTCAGACCTCCGGGCCACGCCCGCCGATTCCTGGACCGTCAGCGGGACCTCGAACGGCTCGGCGGCGGCCGCGGCGACCGCCAGGACAAGAAATACGACACACGGGCACAGGCTTCTGAACGTTCGCATGGTTTCCTCCCGAAAACGCGCGGGGCAAGCCCTGCGGCTAAATATGTGGTACGGACAACCTATTCATCCCACGCCACCGCCGCCACGTCCGGCCGCATGACCGCCGTCCCCCGGCTGGCCGAGCCCACGCTCACCAGGACGCCGTACTGCGGCACGTAGGCGAGTTGCGTGTAGACGGGGTCGAACCGGTACTTCGGGTCGTCGGCCTCCAGCGGCAGCGGGGCCCACGTCTTGTGTTTGAACGAGTAAATCCACTGCCGGTTCCGGTCGACCGCACAGAAGACGGCGTCCTGCCCCGGCAGATAGCAGACGGTGCCCGGCTCGCCGTCGGGCATGCGGGCGGCGGTGAGTTTCTCAAACCGGTTCTCCGCGATGTGGTACAGCCACGTGCCTTGCCGCACGACCTTGCCGTCCTTCTCGGCGCACTCGTAGAAGAAGACGGCGTCGCGGTCCGGGACGACGCAGAACGGCCGGCACTCGTACACGATGCCGGGGTGCGGTTTCGGCACGGCCCGGACGGCCAGGGTGTTCGCGTACGGGTCGTGCTCGGCGAAGGTGACCTCGCCCTCGAAGAACCGTCCGTCGTACGGCTCCAGGGCGCCGCCGAAGCCGAGGATGTGCCCGTCGGGATGGGCCAGGTGACACCGGGCCCACAGGCCGCCCGCGTCCTCGCCGCGGTCGATGCGGTCGATCCGCACCTCCCGCCACACCCCGCCGCGGTCCACGTCGTAGAACCAACTGAACCGCGGTCCCGGCCGCTTGCCGGACTCGGCCCCCCACCGGCGGCTCTCGGTGCCCATGGAGACGAACATGCGGCCGTCGAGGGCGACGTACTCGTTCCGCTGATGGTGGGCGTGCCGGCCGCCGCGCATCCCCATCGCCACGCCGCCCCAGGAGACGGGCGGGACCCAGTCGTTGTGGCATCCGACGCCGCTGACCCAGGTGTTCGCCCCGACCACGTAGATGCCGACGTTGTTGACCTGCCAGGTGGAGTGGCCGCCGCCGAAGTAGACGATCCATCCGCGCCGGGGGTCGGCCACGCACATGCCCCATCCGCGGCTGGACGCCTCGCGCTCGGGCTTCGCGTGGACCCAGCGGTTGGGGGGGAGGGACTTCAGGCGGGCCACCCACGCGGGGTCCGTCGGCGGAATCTCGATCGGTTGGATCGGCGGGGGTGGTTCCCACGCGGGCGCCGGCTCCGGGTCGCCCATCTTCGCGACGTCCAGCCGGAGGGCGTACGTCTGGCCGACGGGCCGCTTGT
>JAWODB010000102.1:0-4444 GCA_046483505.1 Phycisphaerae bacterium | reverse complement strand
CTCTGCCCGCTGAAGACCAAGGCCGGCCGGCGGAAGGTCGACACGGGGGCCCTCCACATTCGGGGCGGTGAGTTCATCGCCGGTGAGGTCGAGGCCCTGATGGACGACGACGCCCTCGTACGCGACGCCTGTACCGAAATCGTCGAGCACACCCGCGACCGGCACTCCGTGCTCATCTTCGCGGCGGGCGTGGCGCATGCCCGGCACGTCGAGCGCGCCCTCGGCGACCTCGGCGAGGAGTGCGGTCTCGTGACGGGCGAGACGCCGGCGCTGGAACGGGCCGGCACGCTCGAACGGTTCCGCGAGGGCGCCCTGAAATACCTCGTGAACGTCAACGTGCTGACCACGGGTTTCGACGCCCCGAACATCGATTGTGTGGCGATGCTCCGGCCGACGAACTCGCCGGGGCTCTACTACCAGATGGTCGGTCGCGGGTTCCGGCTCCACCCGACGAAAGAGAACTGCCTCGTCCTCGATTTCGGTGGCAACATCCTGCGGCACGGCCCGGTCGACGCCCTGGAGATCGAGGACCGCACCGGCGCAGGCGGCGAAGCGCCGGCCAAGGAATGCCCCGAGTGCCATGCGGTCATCCACGCCGCCTATGCCGTGTGCCCCGAGTGCGGGCATGAGTTCCCGCCGCCCGAGCGCGAGCGGCATGACCGGCGCGCCTCGGGCGCCCCGATCCTTTCCGGCCAGGTGACCGAGACGGAGTATGAGGTCCAGGAGATCACTTACCGCGTCCACACGAAGTACGACGCGCCCGAGGACCACCCCAAGACCATGCGGGTCGATTACCGCATCGGCCTCGGCGAGTGGCAGCCGGAGTTCATCTGCGTCGAGCACACCGGGTATGCCCGGTCAAAGGCCGAGGCGTGGTGGCGCGAGCGGTCGCGCGAGCCCGTGCCCGAGACGGCCGCCCACGCCGTGGCCGTCGCCCAGGCGGGGGGCCTCGCCGAGCCGCCGGCCATCACCGTCCGCTCGGTCGCCGGCGAGAAATACGACCGCATCGTGGACTATCGGCTCGACCCCCTCCCGCCACGGCTCGACGGCAGCGACGAACGCGACGGCCCCGACCTCGTGATGCCCGACTGGCCGCCCCCGGACGATGAACTGCCTTTCTGAGGAGCAAGCCCGTGAATCAGGCCCAACAGGCCATCGCTCGAGTGTGCGATGAGGTGAAGACCCTCCTGCTCGATAAGAACCGTTCGTACGGCAACGCGGCCCTCGACCCCGTGCGCATCTTCGCACGGGCCGGCCCCGTCGAGCAACTGAACGTCCGCATCGACGACAAGCTCAGCCGCATCGCCCGCGGTTCGGAGTACGCCGGCGACGACACGGAACTGGATCTTCTAGGCTACCTCGTCCTCAGGCGGGTGGCGAGACAAGGAAAGAAAGGATAAGTGCTCAATGGTACGTCTGACATCGCCGTTCAAACACAGCCCCGGTGCACGCCTGACGCTCGACGGATGGCCGAGCGAAATCGAGGCGGAGGAGTTTCTGGAGGAGTTCATCGCCGCAACGGGTCTGTTCGAGGTCTATCGCCAGCACAACGGCAGGCCCGTTGTTCAGCGACACTTCCAGTATCCCAAAGCGGTCCGGGCGGACTTGCTCCTGGTGCCGACCTCGCGGCTGATCCATACGGGATGGTCGGGCGGGGCGATTGTGATCGAGGTGAAGCGGTCGGGCGTGAAGACGGGGCCCGGCTACAGCCAGCTGCTCGATTATCTCAACTCGGTATGGCCCGTCGAGGGCGGCATCGGCGTGATGCCGACCTTCGGCTTTCAGTTCCCGGTGGAGAACCAGGGCGGGCCGATCGCAAGCATCATGGCACAGCAGCACATCGGCACCGCCTACATCGATTTCCAGGGCCGGCTGCTCCTGCAATGCGGCGAAAGCCGCGTACTGACCCTGTGCCAGAGCGGCGACTTCCGTATCGGGACCACGAACATCGGCCGTAGACTCGGAGCACGCTAGGTGAACCGGTTCATCACAGAGCTCTTCGGCGACGCGCTCTCGGCCGAGCGCCGATTGGCCGTCTTCACCGTGCCCGGCCAGCAGACGCGATTCTTCGCCGGCGCCGCCGAGGCCGAAACCTACGCTAGGGAGCAGTCCGCGGCACGCGACGTCTATTACGGCGTCGGCCTCGTCCGGGGCAGCCCGTCCGGACGGGGCAAGGCTCGCGACGTGGCCGCCATCGGCGCCCTGTGGGCCGACATCGACATGCGCGGTCCCGGCCGCGAGGCGAAGCCCCTGCCGGTGACGCTCGACGAGGCCCGGCGTATCCTCGAGCGACTGCCGCATGCCCCGTCCATCCTCGTCGACAGCGGTCACGGCCTGCACGCCTACTGGCTCCTCAAGGAACCATGGGGCTTCGACACGGATGCAGAGCGCGAGCAGGCGGCGCGGCTCGCCAAGGGTTGGCACGGCACGGTCTGCGCCGCGGCCAAGTCGCTCGGATGGCACCTTGAGAACCTCGGCGACCTGGCGCGCGTGTTGCGGTTGCCCGGCACGCTGAACCACAAAGGCGACCCGCCGGCCGAGGTCCGCATCCTCGAATCCCATCCCGACCGGCGCTATAACGCGGACGATTTTGAGCCGTATCTCGTCGAAACCGACGACAAAGCGCCGGCGCCCGCCAGCGAGAACCTCGTCCTGCGCCCTGATGCCGAGCCGCCAGCCGCCAAGATGGCCGAGGCGGTCGCGACGTGCCCGAAGTTCCGAGACACGTGGAACCACGAGCGGCCCGACCTCGCCGACCAGTCCCAGAGCGGCTATGACCTGGCGCTTGCCTCCATCGCAGCGCGCCTCGGCTGGACAGGCCAGGAAACCGCCGACCTCCTCATCGCCGCCCGGCGCCATACGGGCGAGAAGCCCGAGAAGGCGCTGCGCCCCGACTACGTCCGCCGCACCATCGGCCGGGGACGCGCCGCCGCCGAGGCATTGCCGCAGGAAGGCCCGGACGTCGACCTCTCTGCGCTTGTGTCGGCGCGGCCCGTCGACCAGCCGCCGCCGGACGATACCACCATCCCCGACCCCGGCCCGGTCCCGGAGGACCTGCTGTACGTCCCCGGGTTCATTGGCGAGTTGATCGATTTCTGCATGGCCAACGCGCCGTACCCGAGCCTGGAGATGGCGTTTTGCGGCGGCGTCTCGATGCAGGCGCACCTGTGTGGCCGCAAGGTCCGCGACCCCGGCGACCTCCGCACCAACCTTTACATGCTCGCCCTGGCCAGTTCTTCGGCCGGCAAGAACTACCCGCGGCAGATCAACAGCTACCTGGCCATCGCCGCCAACATGCCGGAGACGGTCCTCGCGCGGTTCGCCTCCGGCGAAGGGATCGAGGACCGCCTCCAGGCCCATCCCTGCACGATGTACCAGACCGACGAGATCGACGGCATTCTCCAGGCGATCAGCAAGTCGCGCGACGCCCGGTACGAAAGCATCATGAGCATCCTCATGACGGTCCATTCCTCGTCCAACATGATGTACCCCATGCGGTCGAAGGCGGGCAAGCAGGGCGGGGTCATTCACCAGCCGCACCTCACGATTTTCGGGACCGCGACGCCGGGCCACTATTACGAGGCCCTCTCCGAACGGATGCTCACCAACGGCTTCTTCGCGCGGATGACGGTCGTTGACACCGGCAAACGCGCACTCGGGCAGGACCCGGCACCGGTCGACACCATGCCCGAGCGCCTGATCGAGACCGCCGAGCGGTGGGGCGCCTTTCAGCCCGGGGAGCACCGCGGCAACCTGCTCGGCTTCTTCCCGCGGCCCCTCACGGTTTCGTACACCGATGAGGCCAAGGAGGCCGCCGACGCCTATCGCCGCTTCGCCGACGAGGAGTACGGCCGGTTCGAGAGCCGGAAAGACGAGGCGGCGATGACCGTCTGGGGCCGGGCCAACGAGAACGTCCGGAAACTCGCGCTCCTCTATGCCTGCAGCGAGAACCACACCGACCCGAAGGTCAGCCTGGCCGGCGTCGAATGGGCCACGGCGTTCATCACCCACCAGGTGCGGCGCATGCTGTTCATGTGCGGCGAGTACGTGGCACGCGACGAGTTCGAGGGCCTCTGTAAACGGGCCGTGCGCATCCTGCGGGACTGGCACGGCAAGGAGGGCCACGACACGCTGATACCGCCGTGGCTGCTGCGCCGCAAATTGAGCCTGCACCCGAACGACTTCAAGGATGCCATGTTCGAACTGGGCGAACGGCGGCTGGTGGTCTACGACAGGCAGCCCGGCAAGACGAAGCCCACGTACGGATACCGGCTACTCGGTGCCGGAGAGAAAACCGACGAGAAAACCGCGCGCGGAGAGAAAAACGCAGCGGAAATCTCCAGTTGAGGGCCCCGGCGCGGGAGAAACCCGTAGATACCCGAAGAAAACTGCGGGGCCATGCGCGGTTTTCTCGGAAACGTAAGTCCAGCAAAAAGGAGGAGTT
>JAWODB010000334.1:0-21575 GCA_046483505.1 Phycisphaerae bacterium | reverse complement strand
GTCGGTGTGCTGCTGATGGGCTATGGTTACCTGTTGTTCTACAACGAGGACGTCGAATGGGTGAGGCCGTATCCGCGTGTGCAGATCGGCGCGACGTGGCGTCTGGCGCTTCGCCGGCAGGGGGCGGCGCCGGAGGTCGCGGGCGACCGGGTCCTGTTCATGCCGCGCGACGCCGCCGGCCTGTTCGCCCTCGACGCCGCCACCGGCCGCCGGCTGTGGGAGGCCCCGTTCATCCCGGCCGACCAGGCCGTCGGCATGGCGGGCGAGACGTTCGTCTGCGCCAGCCGCGACACGCTGTTCGGCGTGGAGGCGGCCACCGGCCGCGTCGCATGGCACCGCCGGCTGCCGGAGGCGATCCGCGACCGTCCGTCGCTCCGGGGCGGACGGGTCTGCGTGACGGCGGGTGCCCGCACGTGGTGGCTCGACGCGACGACGGGCGATGTCCTGGCATCGCAGGCGCTGCCGGCCGAGGCCGATCCGCCCCTGGCGGCCGCCTGTCGCGGCGAGGACCTCGTGGCCGTCTCGAGCGCCTCGGCGGACCGGCGTGACCGTCCCGCCGCCCCGGGCGCCGACGGCCGGCCGCTGGCCCTGCCTTTGGGGATTTCGGCGGCCGTGCCGCGCAACGCCCCGTGGCTGTGGCTGCCGCCCCGCGGCGAGGCGGCGCCCGACCGGCTGTACCTCGAATCGGACGGCGTCCTGGAGTGCGTCGGGGCCGAGCCGGACCTGCCCATCCGGTGGCAGCGGTTCCTGGCGCCGGGCGTCCGCGACGTCTTCGCGGCCGGTGACGTGCTCGTCCTGGCGTACGACGAGCGGCTCCTGGGCCTGGACGCCGACTCCGGCGAGGTCCGGTACCGCCTGGCGCTCTCGCTCCACGCGGACCGGATGCAGCAGGACGGCACGGACCTGGCGGTGCTCGGCACGAACGGGCGGGACCGCGACCCCTGGTGCGGCGTGGTCGACCTGGCGGCCGGACGCGTGCGATGGGCCCATCCGCTGCCCGGGAATCTCACCTACGAGCGGGGCGGCACGTTCGCCATCCACGGGGACTTCGTTCACGTCCTCGGGCGCGACCGGGGCACCTGGAAGCACCTCCGCCTGCGCCGGACGGACGGCAAGTCGGCGGGCCTGGCCATCATGGCCACCAAGGACCAGCGGCCGCGGGAACTCCTGGCCGCCGGCGGTTGGGCGTTCTGGGTCACGGGCGACGGCGACCTGTACCGCCTCCGCCTGGACAAGAGGGGCGCCAAGCCGGAGCCCCTGGAGCGGCCGTCGTTCCAGCGGCGCGACCGCATCTCGATAACCCCCGACGGGCCGTGGGTCCGCATCCAGGCGCACCGGCACGGCGAGCCGGAGGCCTCGCGCCATTGGGTCCTGCGGACGGACGACCCGGCGTTCCTCCTGGAGCGCGAGGGGTCCGGCTCGCTCCGCGGCGGGGTCCTGTACACCTCCGATGCCGGGTCGCTGACGGTCCTGGACCTGGCGAGCCGGCAGGAGGTGACCTACGACGTGCCGGGCCCGCGTTCGCGCGACATCGACCAGGAGGTGTTCGACTTCCACCGGGCGGGTGACCGGACGTGGATCGTCTCGCGGCGGACGCAGGACCGCGGCCATCGGATGGTGGCCGTGCGGATGGACGTCTTCGACGCCGCCACCGGCCGGCACCTGGACGGCCAGGTCTTCCGGGACCTGTACCCCCGCCGGCGCGACGACGAGGACGACGAGGACCGGCGTCGCCGGGGATGGGGGCCGGCCGCCTCCGACATCGTCTGGGCGCCGAAGGCCGTCTTCCTGGCGGATGCGCGCGGCCTGCACGCGCTGGCCGCCGGCCCGAGCACCGTCCGGCACCGGTACGACCGCGTGCTGGTGGCCCGGGCGGACGATCCGGTCGCGGTCGACGGGCGGCTGGAGGACTGGAACGCAGGGGCCGCCCTGGCCCTTCAGGATCGTCGCGGCGGTCGGGGGCGTCTGCACCTGGCCCACGGCGGCGACCGGCTGTGGCTGGGCGTGGCCTCGGCGGACGCCTCGCTCCGGCCGGCCGTCGGCGCCGGCGACGCGGGGGGCGGCGACCGCCTCGAGGTCGGCCTGACGCTTGAGGACGCCTCGTACCGCTGGCAGGTGGGGATGGACGCCCGCGGCCGGGTCCGGTGCAGCAACCTCGGCGACCGGCCGCTGCCGGAGGGCCTGCGGGCGGCGATGCGGCACGCCCTGCGGCGGCGGGAGGTCGTGTGGGAGGTCGAGGTCCCGCTCGAGAAGCCGAGCCCGCACCGGCCGATTCCGACCGAGGCCGGCCTCTCGCTGGCCGTCTGGGACGACAGCCCGGCCGACGGCGGGGCCACGCGGACGCTCGCCTGGGGCGACGCCGTGGGCGGCCGGACGTTCCTGGCGGGCGGTCATCGGCAACTGGTCCTGCGGCCGCTGACGCAGCGGGCGAACCTGGCCATGCACCGCATCGTCGACGCCGCCCCGTCCCTGCCGGAGGCGTTCGCATTCTTCGAGGAGACGGCGGAGATCCGGGCACGCTCGGCCCGCGACCTCGTGGGCGTGTGGGGCGACTTCATCCGCGAGCATCCCGAGAGCGTGACGGTGGCGCGGCTGCTCGCGCTGGACCGGGCCCTGCGGGTCCGCGGCATGGCCGAGCCGCGCGAGGCCGTCCTCGCCATGGCCCGCGACGCCGGCGTGCCGGAGACCGTGACCCGCCGGTACGCCCGCCAGGGGGCGGCGTACCTGTCGCAGTGGGTCTACGTGCCGGACACGCGCAAGTACCCGCGGTCGATTGCGTTGCGGCTGTACGACGGGACCGTCCGGCCGCAGGGGTGGGGCCCGCGGGTCTACTGGATCAAGACCTCGTGGTACGACGAGGTGCCGAGCACGTGGCGGGCGGGGCGGTTTCCGGCGCGCGAGTGGCACGAGGTCCGGTTGCCGTTGTCGCTGTTGGGCATGGCGGACCGGCCCGTCAGCGGGATCCGGTTTCGGCAGCAGGGCGAGCCGCCCCTGGTGTGGGACCGGTCGGCCGTCGTCGCGGGCGAGGACGAGCGGGTCCTGGTGGACGACGACCTGCCGCCCGGTGCCGCGGTCAGCCCGACGTGGCGGTGGCTCGAGACGCCGGCCCGCAGCGGCCGCCGGTCGCACACGGGCGAGCCGCCCGGTGAACGGTACAACGTCGTGGTGCACGAGGTGCGCGGCCTGGCGCCCGTGACGGTCCACCTGGAGAAGCCCGAGGACCCGCCGTACCTCTCCCAGTGGGTGTACCTGGACCCGGACCGGCCGCCGACGAGCGTCTCCATCGGCCTGTTCGACGGCGAGGGCTGGACCGGCCACGCCATCTGGGGCGAGCCGCGCGGGCGCGGCCGGTACATCGGTCCCCTGCCGGCGGCCGGCACGTGGCAGGAACTGCGGCTGCCGATGGACTGGACGCCCCTGGCCGAGGCGGCCGTCGAGGGCATCTACTTCGGCACGTACGGCGGCCGGGCCGTGTGGGACCGCACCGTCCTGGTCGGCCGCGGCGGGGAGCGGGTGCTCGTGGACGAGGCGATGCCCCCGCCGCCCGACCGCATTCCCCGCGGATGGACGCCGTGGGCCGACGAGGCCATCGGCGGGGCCACCCTCGTGCCCGGCAAGCAGGGCATGGCCCTGGCCTGCGACGGGCGGACCGGGTACGTCGAGGTGCCGCACTCGCCCGACCTGGAGCCGAAGCACCTGACCATCGAGGCGTGGGTCCGTCTGCCGGAGCGGCCCACCGGGTACGACACCCGCCGATGGCTCGTCAACAAGAACGTGCACGAGCAGACCGGGGGGCACTACGCCCTCCTGATCGACCGCAAACGGGCCGGCGCGTACCTGCACATCGGCGCCGACGAAGAGGAAGGCAAGTTCGAGGCCTGGGACGCGCCCGAGACCCTACCCCTGAACCAATGGCACCACCTGGCCATGACCTACGACGGGCAGGACCTGAAGGTCTACCGCAACGGCGGCCTCGTGGCCGAGACGCGCGTCGGCCGCGAGCGGGTGCCGGGCCACACGCCGCTCGCCATCGGCCGCCGGCAGGACGGGTACAGTTACTTCAAGGGGCACCTGGACGGCATCTGCTTCTGGAAGCGGGCGCTCTCGGCCGAGGAAATCCGGGCGCGGGTCGAGGCCGACGGCGCACCGCCCCCGGCCGATGCGCCGTCGCTGGTCGCCCACTGGGGCTTCGACGACGAGGCCACGCCGGCCGGGCCGGCGGCCGACTGGCAGTGGGTCGAGGCGCCCGTCAAGCACGGCCGGCGGGCCCACGCCCACGCCCCCGCCGACGGATGGGCGGGCCACTGCGCGTACCTGGCCGAGCCGGTCCGAAGCCATCTGCCGTACGATCCGCGAAAGGTGGTGGCGGCCCTCCGGAAACACGTGCCGGACCTCGGCCCGACGGAGACCGCGTGGCGAATGTTCGCGTGCATGCGTCGGCTGACGCCGTCGCCGGCGGAGCGGGTGGACCTGTGCCGGTGGTTCCTGCGGCATCTGCCGAACCATCCGCAGGCGGAGCGGGCGCTGGGGCTGCTTCACGCGGCGTACGTGGCGGCGGGCGAGGCGGAGCCGGCGGCGGCCGTCGACCGGGACCTCGCCCGGTTCGACCTGCCCCGGGAGATCGCGTACGAGTATCGGCGGAAGCACGTCCATCCGGAGCGGCACTACATCCGGACCTGGCAGGTGCTCGGGCCGCTGCCCGGCTATGGCGGCGGGGGCGGGGAGGGGTTGCCCCCCGGCGGGGAGAACGGCGAGAAGTCGCAGGCCGAGCCCATCGCCGTGAACCTGGAGGGTACCTACGACGGCCGGGAGGGGCCGGTCCGGTGGCGGCCGTTTGCCTCCGAGACCGGCTTCATCGACGTCCACAAGGCGGTAACGCTGCCCGCGAACGCCGGGGCGCCGCCGACGGATTACCTGGAGGACGCCACGGCGTACGCCGTGTGCTGGGTCCATTCCGAGACACCGCAGCGGGCGTTCCTGCACGTCATCCATAACGACGGGGCCCGCGTCTGGCTGAACGGGCGGCTGGCGTTCGAGAGCGAGATGCCGGGCGGCGTGTGCGAGGACGAGGACGAGGGGGCGGTCGTCAACCTGCCGGCGGGATGGAGCCGACTGCTCGTCTATAGCGTCAATACGACCCGCCGGTGGTGGTTCGCGGTGGAACTGATGGAGCCGCACGGGCGGGGTCCGGCGCCGGGGCTGGAGTTCCGGGCCACGCCGCCGGAGGGAGACGGGTGAACGGGGGCTTTCGCCGCCTTCGTTGAGCCGGCGACCGGAGGTCGCCGGTCGTTTGGCATGCGAACGGGTTGCTGACGTTCGCGGCGACCTTGGGTCGCCGGCTCAACGATCGCGCGAACAAGGCACCGTTTCGATACTTTAAGAAAACGCGATTTCGCTGGTACCCCGAAAATGCGCGTTTTCGCGACCCGGATCGTCGATTCTGATGCGTGAGGGACGATTTGGGGGTCGAATGTTAAAATGGGTAAGGCAAAACGCGCGACTTTTGCCCCGCTTTTTTCGGAAACGCGCGAAAACGCGCCAGAAACGGCCCGCCTTTTTCAGGTTTTTGATCCATCATCAACGGTGGTCCATATGAATTAAACGCGCGGAAAGACAGGCAATAGGCAACCGGCAACAGGCACTAGGCAGCGGCAAACGGCGACGGCAAACGGCAAAGCGGCGGCAGGCCGCCGCAGTCCAAGACCGGCCGTGGCACGAATCGAAGGCCAACCCGCCCCGTCACCGCTGATAGATGGGCAGGAAGCGGTACGGAACGCCGAGAACGAGGATGGCCATGGCGGTCGAGTAACACGGCCCGGCGCCGCCCTCGCTGCCGTGCCAACTGCCGTCCTCCTTCTGCTGGGCGATCAGGGCCGCACTGAGCGGCGGGTACCACTCCTGGTAGTACGCCTCGCCGGCCTGGTACATCGCCTGGATGGCGTAATAGTGACCGTAGAAGTAGAACTTGACCTTCTGGAACTTGCTCTCCGGCAGGCGCATCAGGTACTCCAGGCCCATCAGGACCTCGCGGGACTCCCGCTCGCCGCACATCAGCAGGGCCATGACCCCGGCCGCCGACCGGGCGAACTCCGGCCGCGACGGGCCCGTGTACCCGAATCCGCCCGAATCGCGGACCTGGAGGCCCTTGACGTACTTCAGGGCCTTCTGGATGACCTCGGACGGCACGTGAATGCCGGCCTCCCGGGCCGAGGCCAGGGCCACGATCTGCATCACCGTGACGGAGATGTCGGCGCTGGTGGGGCGGGGCTCGTACCGCCATCCGCCCTTGGGACTCTGGGCCCGCAGGATGACGTCGACGGCCCGTTTGAGGGTGTCGCGGATCTCGTCGCGTCCGCTCATGCCCCAGACCTCGGAGAGGGCGAGCGTGGCCAGGCCGTGCTCGTACATGTTGACGCCCATGTACCCGCCGCCGTGGCGGGCCTGGTTCAGCAGGTGCCCGACGGCCCGGTCGAGGGCCGAGCCGTACGGCCCGCGCTCCGGGAAATGGCCCTTCAGCATGAACGCCATCAGCGCCAGGGCCGTGCACGCCTCCTGGTAGCGTCGGCCGAAGGAGCCGTTCTCGTTCTGGCTGGACGCCAGGTACCGGAGGCCGCGGTCGATGGCCCGCTCGGCCCGCGGCGAGAGGTGGGCGGTCCGGACCTTCTCCCCGGCCGCACGGGCCGAGAGGGCGGGCACGGCGGCCATCAGGAGGGCCAGGGCAACGACGAGGATGCGGCGTGTCACGGGGTCACCTCCGACGGTCCGGGACCGGGCGAGCCGGCGCCGCCCCGCTCGGCGGAGAGGGCCTCGTAGTAATCGCTGAGGAGGCGGCGGTACTCGCGGGGCAGTTGGTCGGCGTAGTCCTGGTACAGGGCGTCGCGCCGGCGGTCGCCGAGGGGGGTCCAGTCGTCCGACCCGCGTCCGACCTCCGGCCCGGCGGGCTGCTGCCGGCCGAAGTACCGCAGACCGAACTCCTGGGGATCGTTCGTCTGCGAATACGGGCTGGCCATCATCCCCATGCCGGGCATCATCCCGGGCATCATCCCCATGCCGGGCGCCATGCCGGGCATCATGCCCTGGCCCGGCTGCATGCCCATGGCCTGGCCGGCCTGGCCCATGAGGGAGGAGATGGCGGCCTGCTGGCCGGCCATCGCCTGCTGCCCCTGCGAGGCCTGGAGCGACTGCGACGCCTGCTGCATGTGTCCGGCCGCCTGCTGGAACTGGCCGGCCTGGGCCTGTTGCTGGAGACCCGTCTGCGAGGGGGCGAGTTGCGGCAGCCCCTGGGCGGGCGTCTGGCCGGTCTGCTGCATCAGCGCCGCCTGCTGCATCGCCAGGTCCATCGCCGCCTGGGCCTGCTGGAGGGCCTGGGCGGCCGACTTCAGGGCGTCGATGGCCTGCTGCTGCTGCCCCATCGCCGGCTGCTGCCGGCTCTGCTGGAGCGACTGGGCCGCCTGCTGCATGTGCCCGGCCGCCTGCTGAAACTGGGCCATCGGCATCTGGGCGTTCAGGGCCTGGGCCTGCTGCTGGAGGCCCGTCTGCGGGGCGTTCAGTTGGGGGAGGCTCTGCGGCTGGGTCTGGCCGGTCTGCCGCTTCAGGGCCTCCTGCTTCCGGGCGAGGTCGAGGGCCTGCTGGGCCAGGTCCGCCAGGCTCTGCATCGGTTGATACTGCTGGTCCCACTGTTGTTCGGCGGCGGCGATGTCCTGGTCGAGCGTGTCGATGGCCTTCTGGAGGGCCTGCTCGGCCGACTTCTGCGACCCGACGGCCGGCTGCTGCCGGGTGGCCGCCATCTGCTGCTCCGCCTGCGTCATGTGGCCCTGGGCGGCGTCCAGATGGTTGGGCAGGTCCGGCGAGGTATGGCCGGGAATGTCGCGCGAGGCGTCCCGCAGGTCGTTTCCGAGGTCCCGCTGCCCCACCTGGAGCGCGTTCTGCTGCCGGGCGAAGTCCTGGGCCGGCACGGCCTCGGTGTCCTGGCGGAGGTCGGTCTGCTCCTTCAGGATCTTCTGGAGCCGCTCGCGCAGTTCCTTCATGGCCTGGAGGTCGGAGGCCAGGTCGTCGCGGCGCAGATGCTCGGCGGCCTTCTCGAGGGCCTCGATGGCCTTCGCCTGCGTCCCGGTGGCGGCGACGGGCTTCTTGCCGAGGATGTCGCGGGCGGCGTCCTGGAGGAGGTTCGGCACGTCCGGCTGCCGGATTTCGGCGTGGGCCTGCGCGAGGGCCTTGTGCTCGGCCGGGTCCGTCTCGGCCTCGGCGGCCTTGGCGAGGCGCTGGAGGAAGTCGGCGGTGCGGCCGGCGACGGCCCGCTGGTCGGCGGCGGTGTCGCGGCGGCGGGGTTCGGCCTTCTCGGGGTCCTGGAGGAGTTCGCGGCCCCACTCGCGGGTGGCCTCGTGGGTCCGCTTTTCCTCCTCGATGAGGAGTTCGAGTTCGCGGAGGAAATCGCGGCCGGCGCCCGGCCCCTGGTCCAGGATGCGGTCCAGTTCCGCCACGATGAGCGCGATGGTCCGGTCGGCGGCGGTCAGGTTGGGGCGGAGGGCCGCCAGCCGCTGCCGGGCCTCCTCCAGGTGCCGGGCGGCCCGGGGCACGTGCCGGCCGCTCAGGACACCCAGGGCCTGGACGAGCCGCTCCATGCCCGGCCCGTCCGCCCGGCGCAGCAGGTCGTTGGAGGCCACGTCGAAGAGGATGTCGCGGAATCGGCCGATGACGCGGTCCATCCGCTGGTTGACGTACCGCTGGCGGGCGGCCTCGTCGGCGATGCGGTCGGCCATCTGGAGGAGGATGCGCTCGGCCTCGGAGAGGTCCGCCGAGGCCGACGTCTCCGGCCGGGGCCCCTGCCCGGAGGCCGCCGCGGCGAGGGCAGCGAGCAGCAGGGCCCACACCAGGACGCTGCTTGCCGCGCAGGGGAGGCGTGGACACACCGTGCCACGGCCGGTCTTGTCCGGCCGTGCGTCACCCCGCCGAGCGTCTTCCCGGCGGGTGGCACGCTTTCGCGCTTCTGCGAAAGCGTGTGTCACCGGCGCCGGAAGCGCATGCTTTCGCACAAGCGCGAAAGCATGGCACCCCGCAATCTCCCGGCCGGGCAAGACCGGCCGGGCCACACAAGAGACCGGCCGGGCCACACCGGCCCGCGGTATATATGAACGGGATCGCAGCATGGGGTCATCCCCCTTCGTTCGCGGGCGGCCGGGGCGCCTCTTCCTTCAGCGTCCCGACCTGGGCCGACGCCTCCGTCTCGTCCTCGTACACGTCGCGGATGTCCTTGAACAGCCGGGCGCGTTCCTCCGCCACGTACCGAAGGTACTCGGCCACGCTGACGATGTCCAGCCGCAGGGACTGCGAGCGGGCGACCTGCGGCCCGTCGCCGCCGCCGCGGTTGTCGGCCACCTCGACGGCGAAGGTGACGGTGTCGCCCTCGGCGAGGGTCGGAATGGCCTCGCGCAGGGTCCACGGCCAGGCGTCTTCGACGCGTTTACCCTGGAACGTGCGGGCGGGCAGTCGCTGCTCCGGCCCGTCGTTGACCTGGTAGACGACGGCCGCCCGCGCCACGCCGTAGTCGTCGGCGGCCCGGTACCGGAGGTCGAGCCGCTTGGCGGTGGTGGCCTTGGCGTCGCGGGCGGGGGCGAGGATCTCGGCGCGGGGCGCCGCGTCGGGAATCGCCCGGATCACGTGGTGGACCGCGTCGTCGTACGCGAACCCGTGCTCGGCCTCCGTCCAGCGGAAGCGGAACTGGACGGACTCGTCCACGGTCCAGGTGCGGGAGGCGGTCCGCCCCTCCGGGCCGAGCGTCATCGGGGCCGCCTCGCCGCTCTCGGCCACCGCCTCCGCCCGCCGGAGCGGCCGGTCGAGCGTGACCCGCACGGCGGCGGTCGTACCGGCGGGCACCTCCAGGTGGAGGTTCTCGGCCGTCTCGTCCGCGAGGCCCGTGTAGTCGGGGTACGCCAGGTCGACGCGGGTCTCGACGATGCGCGGGGCCGGCACGACGCGGACGGTGAACGTCTCGCTCGTCGCATCGCCCAGGCGGACGCGGTAGGTCATGTCGCGGAGCACCTGCTCGAAGCGGTAGGCGTACGTGCCGCCGTCGGTGCGCGGCATGAGGAGGCGTTCCCAGTTGCCACCGGCCGGCCGGATCCAGAGGGTGCCGGCCTTGGGCAGGACGCCCCCCGCGCGGGCCTGGAGGTCGAGCGGGGCACCCTGCGGCACGGTGACCGAGCCCGTGACCCGCAGGACCGTGGTGCGGGTGGGGTAAGCGACCTCCGCCTTCGGGTTGAAGAGGCGGCGGGCGAAGGTGGCGGCGAAGTCCGGCCAGTTCAGGCTGAGGGCCGCCGCCACCAGGACCGCCCCGCCGCAGAACAGGGCCACGCGGCGGACGTCGCGCCAGTGGACGATCTCGCGGAAGTCGATCGGCCGCGTCGCCTCGACCGCGAGGCGCCGTGCGGCCCGGACGAGGTCCGGCGAAAGGTGGGCGCGGGCCGCCTCGGCCTCGTCCAACTGGACGTACGAGACCAGGAGGCTCCTCAGGTCCGGGTGCCGGTCCTCGACGCGCAGGGCCACGCGCAGCGGGTCGTACCGCCGCACGTGCCGCAGCCACTGATGCCACGCCACCCATCCCAGAACGGCGACGTTGACGCACAGGAGGGCGAGCCGGCCGTAGCCGGGCAGCACCAGGAGCCAGTCGATGAGGAAGTCCGCCAGGCCGAGGCCGGCCGTCCAGAGCAGGAGGTGACACACGCCGCGGGCGGCCAGGACGTGGCGCTGGCGTTTCCACGCCCGGCGAAGGCGGCGTTCGATGGCGGCGGGTTGGGCGGTTGTCTGCGTCATTGTACCTGCGTTCGTCCACCGTTGAGCCGTCGACGGCACGTCGACGGCCGTTGCCCGACCTGCGCTCACCGCGGCTCGCGTCGACCTTCGGTCGACGGCTCCACGGGTTTACGCGCCGGCCATGGCCGGCGGCTAAATGTTACGGCAAATCGTTCCACCGCCTCAGGAGCCATTCGCCGCCCATCAGCGCCACGAGCGCCAGGAAGACGACGGGCAGGTCCCACAGCGGCTGTTCGGTCCGTTCGATGGTCGTGCGGTCGGCGCCGGCCAGGTGCTCGTGGAGTTCGGGCACGTCCCGGACCCGCAGGAACCGTCCGCCGGACGCTTCGGCCACCTGCTTCAGCAGGGCCTCCTGCATGGCCTTCTCGAGCGCTTCGACCTCGACGGCCGTCACCTGGAACGCCGCCTCGTTGGCCACGCCGCGGTCGCCGACGGGGGCCCGGACGACGTACCGCCCCGCCTCCTCCGGCCGGACGTATCCCTGGTACAGGCCGGGGATGTCCGGCACGGGCTGGAGGACGGCCTCCTGCGACTCGCCGGGGGCGTCCTCGCGTTCCAGGTGGACGGTGTACGCCGGCGCCTCGACCGGGTCGAAGACCTCGTCCAGGACGTTGGCGCTGACCTGGACGCGCTCGCCGGTCCGGTAGTCCTGGGCGCCGGTGCGAATCTGCACGCGGCGGTTTTCGCCGAGCAGCCGCGAGAGCGTCAGAAACGTGATCGCCTGGCCCCAGAACCGGGCGTGATACTTGTCGCCCTGTTTGAACCGGAGCCGCCACAACTGGTCCGTGCCGACGTACATCGCCTTGCCCACGCCGTAACGGTGCCAGGCAATGAGAGGGTACGGCTCGCCGGCGGTCCCGCCGCGCGAGAGGGTGGCCAGGACGGTCGCCCCCGGCTTGGCCCCGTCCAGCGCCGCCACGCCGTACAGCGGATGGACCAGGGACCACAACTGCCGGTTCCGGATCTCCGGCACCTCCAGCGTCATGACGGCGCTGTCGGCGGCGCCCGAGGCGACGACGGGGTGCGCGTCGTCGTCGATGCGGCGCCAGTCGCGGCTGCCGAGACGGACGGGCAGCAGCGGCTCGGCGGGCGTGCCGGCGTAGGTCGTCGGGGCGAACCGGTGGCCGGCCAGCATCAGGAACGAC
Organism: Phycisphaerae bacterium; assembly: GCA_046483505.1. GTDB lineage: Bacteria > Planctomycetota > Phycisphaerae > FEN-1346 > FEN-1346 > BS750m-G62. The sequence continues at coordinate 9,621 of JAWODB010000334.1, read as the reverse complement.
CCCCCGTGCTCCTTGACGAGTTCCTCGATGCGCGCCAGTTGCGCCACCGAGAAGTACGAGGCGGGCACGTCGCCCACGATGACCAGGTCGAAGCGGAACGCGCGGTCGCCCGTCTCGGGGAAGTCCACCAGGTACCGCTCGGAGGCGAGGGCCTGGTCGCGGTCGCCCTCGGTCATCAGGAACTTCACGTCGAGGCGCGGGTCCCGCAGCAGCACCTGCCGCAGGTACCGGTACTCCCACCGCGGTTTGCCCTCGACGTAGAGGACGCGGATCTTCTCGTCGATGACGCGGACGGTCTTGCGGGCGGCGTTGTTGGCGTCGGCAACCTCGCCCGGCAACGTGGACACGCTTACCTCCAGGTCCTCCGTGCCGGCGGCCTGGTCGGGCGTGAAGACGATCTCCTCGAAGCGGCTGCCGTCTTCGAGCATCACCGACTTGCTCGCCACCTCGCGGCCGCCGAGGGAGACCGACAGGTCGACCGTCCGGTTGGCGTAGCCGGTCGAATCGATCTCGACACGGACGGGCACGCGGTCCTGGTAGAAGAGCGTGTCGGCCACGATGAGGTTCGCGACCTTGACGTCCGGCGGGTCGGGCAGGCCGAGCCCGACGGGGAAGACCGGCACGCCGCGATCGCCGAGGCGCTCGGCCACGTCGAGCGGGCCGATCGGCTCGTCGTTGGCGGCCCCGTCCGTCAGGACGATGACGCCGGAAACGACCTCGCCGGCGCTGCGGTCGACGGCCTCGGAGAGGGCCGTGCCGAGGCGGGACGCCTTGCCGTCGGCCTCCGCCGCCACGAGCATCTCGGGCACGGTCTCGCCTTTGCCGCGCGTCGGCTCCAGCCGCTCGCCGCACCCGTAGTAGCGGACGGTGTAGTCGTCGGCGAGGTCCCGGAAGATGTTCTGCTCGCGGCGGGTGAGGAGGCCCTTGGCGAGGTCGATGCGGCGGGCCCTGGCGGCCTCGAGGCGGGCCGCTTCCGGCAGGGCCGCGGAGGGACCCTCCAGGGGGACCTTCCCGAGGGCCGCCGCCGCGTCCCGCAGGGCCGACTCGCTCTGCCGGTCGTCCTGGACGGCCATGCTCTCGGAGGTGTCGAGCAGCACGAGGACCGTCCGCTTGGCGTCGACGAGGCTTTCGAGGCCGAGGCGGGGCTCGAAGAGGGCCAGGATGAGGGCCGCCAGGACGATCGCGCGGAACGCCGTCGCCGCCACGCGCCACGGCACCGACAGCCGCCGCTCCCGCCGGTACAGGACCACCGCGTAGACGACGGCCGCCAGGATGAGCGCCAGGATGAGCAGCGTCGGCCAGGACCGGTTCAGGACCAGGTCCAGGCCGCGAATCTGCCGGCTCTCGTCCAGTCCGAAGAGGCGATGCATGGGTCGTACTCGTCGATGCTCGCTGTTTGGCGCGGTGGGTCTCCGTACCCGCCGCGCTCGTCGCGCCACGTGCCACGGCCGGCCTTGTCCGGCCGTGCGTTCAGCCGGGTGGCACGCTTTCGCGCCTTTGCGAAAGCGTGTGCAGGTGCCACGGCCGGCCTTGCCCGGCCGTGCGTTCAGCCGGGTGGCACGCTTTCGCGCCTTTGCGAAAGCGTGTGCCCCGCGTGCCCGGGAACATGCTCTCCGGGCAGCGCGAAAGCACGCCACCCACTTATCATACGCGCCGGCCAAGGCCGGCGGCTAAATGTTGCGCGCCGCCGGGACGGTCTCCGCCTCGTCGCCGGCCTGCATCCGCCGGGCGAAGCGGCGGGCCAGGAACCCCTCGATCGCCAGCGTGGCCAGGGCCAGGCCGAGCAGGATCGGCCAGAGCGGGCGGCCGAGGCGGCTCTCCCGGATGGCCGCCACCGCGTCCTCGTCCGGCGCGAGGATCCGCACGGGCAGGCCCGCCAGGGCCTTGCGGAGACGGTCGGGCGGCAGGACCTTGACGTCCGATTCCCGCGCGTCCGGATTCACCGCCAGGACGACCGGCTCCGCGCCCTCCTCCACCGTCACCTCGTAGAAGCCCGGGGCGTCCGTCCGCTCGTACCGGACGAGGCGGCGGCCGTCGCCGCTCGTGACCTGGACGGTCGTCGGCTCGCCGGCGGGGTCGCGGACGGTCACGCTCTGCCGCTCTTCCCGCTCGACGACCGGCACCACGAGCGGGTCGCCGACGACGACCGGCCGCTCGTGCGACCGCGTGGTCAGGTACGTCAGCGCCTCGTGCAGCAGGATCGGGTACGCCGGATGGACCGGCAGGTTCGTCCACGCCCGGTCGGCACTCGTCGTGCAGAGCAGGACCTTGCCGAGGCCGACCTGCTTCTCCACCAGGAGCGCCGCGGGAGGGTCCGTGCCGGCCACCGTCAGGATCGACCGGGCCTCCCGCGCCGGCGTCACGCGGAAGAGCCGCCGCACGCGGCTGCGGCCGAGGAGCGCGTCCGGCAGGCCGTCCACGGCGGCGGCCAGCGGATGGCCGGTGTCGGCGACGGCCAGGGGCGCCCCCTCGCCGGACGGGGCAAGCGACTCGTCGACGGCGGCGGGCAGGAGCGCCTCGCCGCCGTGCTTCATCCGGGCGTTCAGGAGGACGGGGTTGACGCGGTCGCCGAGGAACGCGACCAGCCCCCCGCCCGTCCGCACGAAGTCAAAGAGGGCGGCCACGTGCGTCGGGCGGACGTCCGGCAGGTTCGCCAGGACCACCACGTCGAAGTCGACGAGCCGCTTCTCGGTCAGCGCCGGCCACGGGACGGCCTCCACCTCGACGGACCCGGGGCGGCCGGGCTCCGGCTTCGGGGCGAGGGCGGCCGCCAGGTACGCCGTCTCGCTCCGCCACAGGGTCTCGGACGGGTCGCCGTCGACGAGCAGGACGCGGACGCGGTCGCGGATGCGGGCGACCGCCCGGTGCCGGTTGTCCGCCTCCAGGGCGTCCTGCCCGATGCGGGCCGTCACGCGCGCGGGGCCCGCCTCCAGGAACCGGACGAAGAGCGGCACCGTGACGGCCTGGCCGGGCGCGATCTCGTCGATGACGGCCTGGTCGCGGGCCGCGTCGCCCACCAGGACGCTGACGGCCACGCCGCGCCGCGGCCGCGTGCCGTAGTTCACCACCTCGGCGGCGAAGCGGGCCACGCGGTTGGTGCGCAGCGACCCGGAGACGAGTTCCAGGCGCGCGAGGGCCAGGTTCTCGCCCGTATCCGGCGGCGTGGGCAGGAGGAAGATGCGCGTCTCGCGCGAAAGGTCCGTCAGGATCTGCCGGGCCTTGTCCGAGATGCGGCTCCAGGTGACGGCCTGGGCGTCCGTGATCAGGTAACACTCGCGGACGGGCGCCTTCGTCTCGGCGGCGAGCAGCGCCAGCCGCTCCAGGCACGGGCCGACCTCCAGCGGTTCGGGCAGCGGCTCGGCCTTGGCCAGCGTGTCGTGGACGCGCTGCGGCTCCAGGCCCGTGTTGCGGAGGAGGACGCGGGGGCGACGGCCCATGAGGACGAGGCTGACGGGGTCGCCCGGGCGGAGGGCCCCCGTCAGGTGGCGGGCGGTCTCGACCGCCTGGTCGAACCGGCTGGCGACGCCCGGCCGGTGGCCCATGCTGTAGGAGGCGTCGACGGCGATGACCGCCCCGACGTGCTCGCCCGTGCCGAGGTACCGGGCGGCCTCGAAGCGGAGGCTGGGCCGGGCCATGGCCAGGGCGATCAGGATGACGGCCAGGCACCGCAGGGCGAGGAGCAGGAGGTCCTCGATGCGGAGGCGGCGGGATCGCAGGACCATCGCCCGCCGCAGGAGTTCCATGGCGGCCCAGTCGATGCGCCGCTGACGCAGGCGGTTCAGCAGATGGATGACGATCGGCACGGCCACGCCGGCCAGGCCGAGAAGCATCCACGGGTTGCCGAAACCGAATGGCATCGTCGGTCCTTACGTATTCAGCGCGATGCGCGGCGGGTCTCCGTACCCGCCGCGCGAACCTGCGCCACGTGCCACGGCCGGTCTTGGCCGGCCGCGCGCCCGTCAAACCCAACGGCGCGCGGCCCGCAAGCGGGCCGGCGAACACGGGCCGGGCCGCGCAGGTCAGACCTGCCAGAACCGCTCAGGCGCCACGTGCCACGGCCGGTCTTGGCCGGCCGTGCGAACAAACGAACGGCAACGACCACGGCGAGATTCTTCGTCGCGGCTGCGCCGCTCCTCAGAATGACAATCGTAGACGGCACAGTGGCACTCGCTGCTTCAGGCTTCACCGTGCATCAGGCTCGGCCACGATACACATCGCATCTTCGACCCGCACGCCGCAGGGGAAGCCGATGCGTTTGCCGTAGGCCACTGTCACGCTCAGTTTCCCCTGCGGCGGGAGTGGCTCGCGAACGGCGACGGGGTCGTCGTCCGGGCCGACCTCGCGCTCCAGGAGCACGGTATCGCCGACGGCCAGGCGGACGCGGGCGTCGCCTCGGGCGCCGGGCAGCGGTCCAAGGCGGGCCACGAACTCGGCCGGCCGGCCCGGCTCCCGGGGGACGGCTATCTCGCGCCGGAACGGCGCCCGCACGCCGCCGAACTCCAGCCGGCGAACCCGCGGGTCGTGCCGCGCCAGGCGGCGGACCAGATCGCCATCTATCTCCACCCGGCCGAACGCCTTATGCGCCAGGCGGACCGCCCCGTCGCCGACCGTCGCTTTGCCGAGAAGGACCGTCCCGTTGACCAGCGTGAGGCGGTCCTTTCCGTCCTCGGCCGCCGCCTTGCCGCCGTCGCGACGGAAGACGTAGGCGAGGCATCCGTCGCGGTCCAGGGTGACGGCGCCGAGGGGCGAGTCGAGGGCCAGGCGCCGCCCGTCGATCCAGAGGAGCGTGCCGGGCAGCGGTTCGCCCTCGTGGCGGAGCAGCGTGCCGGGCGAGGGCGGGCGGGGCGCAGCAACCAGGACGAGGGACGGGCTTCCTGGGGGCGGGGTGAACTGGATGACCGCGATCCGGTCCAGGGGGACCTCCCGCTCGCCGAACAGCGGCAGGTGGACCGTCAGCCGGTCCGCCGACAGGCGCAGCACCTCGCCGCGCCACACCTGGTCGTCTACCGTCAGCACGGCCTCCGGCGGGCCGACGGTGCGGACCTCGGGGTCGCCGATGACGTAGACCACGTCCGTCCAGGGGACGGCCTTGCCGGCAACGCGGACCGCGCCGTCCGCGAAGGCGACGTTGCCTTCGAGGCGCGCCTCGACCGTCCGGACGACGCCGGCCGCGGCGGGCGAGGCGGCGAGGGCCAGGGCCAGGATGGCGGTGAGCGTGGGTCGCATGGGTTGTTGTGTTTTGCTCGGCGGCGGGTGCGGAGACCCGCCGCCCATTTGTCTTGTTACGCACTGCCGGACAAGCCGCCCATGGCACCCGGCGCGCCGCGTGCCACGGCCGGCCCGTTCGACTTCGCTCAGGGCATGCCTTGCCCGGCCGTGCGCCCGTCAAACAGAACGGCGCGCGGCCCGCAAGCGGGCCGGCGAACACGGGCGGCCACGCGCGCCGCGGTACGGCCCCGACGCGCGACACGCCGGGCAAGCCCGGCGGCTAAATATCCATCAATGCATCTGCGTGCCGGCGGCGCTGTGGACGCGGCCGATGAGGTACGCCGACAGGACCACGTCCACCGGCCGCGACGTATCGACCAGGACGTAGTCCACGTGGCTGCGCTCGCAGGCCGTCCGGATACGCGTCAGGAACTTTTCGAGTTCGGCCATGTAGGCCTGGCGGATGCGGCGGGGCTGGGTCACGATCTCCGGCTCCATCTCCAGGCCCTCGAACCGCCACGTCCCGCCGCCGAACGGAAACCGCAACTCGTACGGGTCCAGCGTGTGGAAGACGACGACGTTGTGCCCGCGGAACCGCAGGTGGTCGAGGCCCTTGATGAACTCCTCGACGTGGTCGAAGAGGTCGGAGAAGAGGATGACGAACCCGCGCCGCGGGATGCGGTGGGCGAACTCGTGAAGGATGGCGGCCACGTCGGTGCGGGGTTCGCCCTCGGCCTCGGCGAGTTCGCGGTCGATGTCCTGGAGGACGCCCATCGTGCTGGACGGCTGGATGTAGCGGCGGAGTTCTCCGTCGAAGACGCCCAGGCCCACCGAGTCGCGCTGCTGAAGGACGAGGTACGCCAGGCTCGCCGCCATGAACCGGGCGTACTCGAGTTTCGAGACCTCGCCGGAGGCGAACCGCATGGAGGCGCTGGCGTCGAGCAGCAGGTGGGCGTCGTAGTTCGTCTCGGCCTCGTACAACTTGATGTAGTACCGCTCGGTCCGGGCGTAGACGCGCCAGTCGAGGTGGCGGGTGGAGTCGCCGGGCACGTACGGCCGGTGGTGGGCGAACTCGGTGCTGAAGCCGCGCAGGGGGCTCTTGTGCATGCCGACGCGGAGGCCCTCGACGACCTCGCGGGCCACGAGTTCCAGCGACTCCAGGCGCTGGAGCGCCTCGGGGTCGAGGTACCGGAGTTTAGGCGCTGGCGACTTTGCCATCGTAGAGCCGTTCGTCCGCAGGAATCGCCTCCAGGAGGCGGTCGATGATGTCGTCGGTCGTGAGGCCCTCGCTCTGGGCCGCAAAGTTCGGAATGATCCGGTGCCGCAGCACGGGCCGGGCGACGGCCTGGATATCCTCGACGGCCACGTGGTACCGGCCGCGGAGGATGGCCCGCGCCTTGCCGCCCAGGATCATGAAGAGGCTGGCCCGCGGCCCGGCGCCCCAGGCGAGCCAGTTGCGGATGAACTCGGGCGCCTCCTCCTCGTCCGGCCGGGTGGCCCGCGCCAGGCGCGCGGCGTAGGTGAAGATGTGGTCGGCCACGGGGATGCGGCGCACCAGGTCCTGGAGCGAGAGGATCCGGTCGCGCTGGAGGACCCGGTCGAGTTCGACCTCCGGGCCGCTGGTGACGCGTTTCATGATCTCGATCTCTTCATCCCACGTGGGGTAGTTGACGAGGATGTTGAAGAAGAAGCGGTCGAGTTGGGCCTCGGGCAGCGGGTACGTGCCCTCCTGCTCGATGGGGTTCTGGGTGGCGAGGACGAAGAAGGGTTCCTGGAGGGCGTAGTCCTCGCCGCCCGCCGAGACCTTCTTCTCCTGCATCGACTCGAGCAGCGCGGCCTGGGTCTTGGGCGGGGTCCGGTTGATCTCGTCGGCCAGGATGAGGTTCGCGAAGACGGGGCCTTTCAGGAACTTGAACCGCCGCTCGCCGGTGGTCGCGTCGTCCTGGAGCACCTCCGTGCCGGTGATGTCCGAGGGCATCAGGTCCGGCGTAAACTGGATGCGCTTGAACGAGAGGCCGAGCGTCTGGCCCAGGCTCGAGACGAGCAGCGTCTTCGCGAGGCCCGGCACGCCGACGAGCAGGCAGTGGCCGCGCGCGAAGATCGCGATCATCATCTCGTCGATGACCTGGTCCATGCCGACGATGATTTTCCGGATTTCGCCGAAGATGCGGTCGCGGGCCTCGCCGAGTTCGGCGACGGCGGCCTCGTCGTCGGTCCGCTGGGCCTCGGGTGGCGGGTCGTCGGTCGTCATGTGGATCTCCTTTGATGCGTCGGTTCGGCGTCGGGAGCGCCGCGGCCGGGCACGCGAGGCGTCGCGCGTGCGTCGCGTGTAGGTCCGCCGGGCGCGGGCCCGGCGCGGCGGCGGGCGCCGCCGTGCCGGCGGCAGGTCCCCTCGGAGACGTTCAACCCAATACTACGGCCGTAGTATCGGTTGTCAACGCAATTTCGCCGGCGCGCAGCACGAACGACAACACCGTTTCCTTTGGGGCGAGGGCGTGTTAAACCAGGCGACGTGCCGGCGGCGCTCCGGAAGACCGGGGGACCAGCGCACGGCCGGACAAGGCCGGCCATGGCACGTGGCGCGAAAGGCGCACGGCCGGACAAGGCCGGCCGTGGCACGTGGCGCGAAAGGCGCACGGCCGGACAAGGCCGGCCGTGGCGCAGCCCAACCGATGCACCATCCTGCAGGAGCCTGCCGATGCGTATCTCCATCTTGACCGTTTGCCTCACCGCCCTGGTCCTCGCCGGCGCGACCGTCCCGGCCGCCGCCCGGCCGCTGGAGTACGTCTTCCCGGAGGACGCGCGCATCATCAACGTCAAGCGCGACTTCGGCGCCAAGGGCGACGGCCGGACCGACGACACCGAGGCCATCCAGAAGGCGTTCATCCACTCCCTCAGCCACGACCGGTACAATCCGGAGTTCGTCTACTTCCCCGACGGCACGTACCTGGTGAGCGACACGGTCAAGAACCGCATCCCCGGCCACGACTGGAGCGACGGCTGGCTCGTCGGCATTATCATGGTCGGCCAGTCGCGGGACGGCACCGTCATCCGCCTGAAGGACCGCTGCCGCGGTTACACCGACCCGGCCGAGCCGAAGCCCGTCGTCAAACTCGCCTCCGAGATGCAGGGCAAGAAGGCCCACGACGACCGGCCGCGCGGCTACGGCAACTGCGCGTTCCGAAACTCCATCATCAACCTGACGGTCGACACGGGTCGCGGCAACCCGGGGGCCGTCGGCATTGCGTACCTGGTGAGCAACCGCGGGTCCATGCAGGACGTGACCATCCGCTCCGGCGATCCGGACGGCGCCGGCCACACGGGCCTCGACATGACCGTGCCCTGGCCGGGACCCGGCCTCGTGCGGCACGTGCGGATCGAGGGCTTCGACTACGGTATCCGCCAGAGACATATGGACTGTTCGATGACCTTCGAGCACGTCCACCTGGCGGGCCAGCGGAAACTCGCCATCGAGGGCATCAGCCATCCCACGATGAGCATGCGCGGCATCGTGAGCGAAAACGCCGTCCCCGTCTACCGCTCCACCGACGGCGGCCGCGGCCTCATCATGTTCCTCGACAGTTCGTTCACCTGGACCGGCACGGGCGACCCGCCGCCCGCCGTCGAGAACTCGGATAACCTCCTGCTGAAGAACGTCGCGCTGAAGGGGTACACGACGGCGGTCGTCAACGAGGGCAAGGACTTGCGGGACGGCCTGGCCGTGCCCGCCGACGGCCGCGTGGCGCAGTACCTGTCGCGCGACCCGCTCCGCCTCTTCCCCGGCCCGGAACGGCTTCCCGATTTGCCCGTCAAGGAGACGCCGCGGTGGCATTCGACGAACCTGGCGGACTGGGCCAACGTGGAGGACTTCGGCGCCCATCCGCGCGGGACGGCGCGCGAGTTCACCTCCCAGGTGGCCTTCGAGCGCATCGACCCCGAGGTCAACTTCGGGTGGGGCGGCGGCGGGCCCGGCAAGGGCCTCGGCAACGACAACTTCTCCATCCGATGGACCGGCGAAATCGAACCGCCCGAGACCGGCGAGTACACGTTTTACGTCCACGTGAACGACCAGGCGCGGCTGTGGGTCGACGGGAAACGACTCATCGACCGATGGGACAAGTATTACAGCGAAGAATTCAGCGGGACGATCCGCCTCGAAGCCGGCCGGCGCGTGCCCGTCAAACTGGAGTACTGGGAGAGCGGACACGACGCCTGGTGCCGCCTGAAGTGGTCGGGGCCCGGCATCGAGAAGCAGCCCGTCCCCGCGGGTCACCTCTACCCCACCGCCGGCGCCAAGGAGCCCGCCGGCCTGACCGGCCACTACTTCACCAACACGAACCCGGACTGCCTCGACGGCATCCAGAAGGCGATCGATTCCGGCAAATCCGTCGTCTACTTCCCCAACGGCAGTTA
>JAWODB010000034.1:0-4280 GCA_046483505.1 Phycisphaerae bacterium | reverse complement strand
GGACTTGACCTTGGCGGCCACGCCCTTCCGGTAGGCGTCGACCTTGGCCTTCTTCGCGGCCTTGGCATCGCCCTCGGCGGCCGTGTCGCCGCCGACGTTGGCCCGTGTCGCGTCTTTCCCGCCGCCGGCGGCCACGCGTCGCCACTTGCCGTCCTTTTTGGCCATCGCGTACCGCAGGCGCCGGGCACTCTTGATGCGGACCTGCTTGCCCGTGGCTTGGTTCGTGCCGGTCCATCCGCCGTGTGTGCTCTCGGCGTCGATGCGGACGGGCACGACCTTGCCGCTCACCTTGGCGGCATACGTGCCGCCGACCTGAATCTGTGCCTTCTTCATCGTCAACCTCCTTGTGCTGTGCCCTTGCCTGCCTGCGCAGGCAGGCGGGCGGTTCGTGGATTACCCTTCGAGCATGTCGCCGAGGTATCGCACCAGCCTGCCCAGGTCGCGGTACGAGACGTAAGAGCACTCGTCGGCCGACTTGCCATCGCAGAGGATGGCGCGTGCGGCTCGGCGGACGTCTTCATTTCGCGCGCGTTTCGGGTCGGATTCTGGCGGGTGCCAGTCGGTAAGGTCCGCCCAGCCTGGGAAAAGCGTGGTCCGCTCCGGCGGCATGGCCTCGAGCGTCTCGGCGGCATTCCGCAGTTCAGTGACAACGTCCTGCATGGCATGCTCCTTTCGCTGGCGTACACCTTACAGGCCCAGCTCATCCGTGAGCCGGTCCAGTTGCTCGGGCCCACCGACCAGGTCGGTGAGTCGCTCCGACAGCCAACCCAGCTGCCGGTTGACCTCACTGTTGCTCGTGTTCGCGGGCTGGAGGTAGGCGACGATGGCCGCCACCGCCTGCGGGCTGAGGTTGTCCTTCAAGGCGTCGAAGAGGTCCTGCTCATCAATGCCCGCGGGTTCCTGGAGGGCGGCTTGGGCGTGGATGGTGTCGTACAGCCGCTGGCCGAGGATGTCGCGGACGGCCGTATCGAGCGCGTCGGTCCGACGCGCGGCCGTCACGAAGTCGCGGGCGTCGCACAGGTCCACGATGGCCTGGAGGTCGTCGGCGTCCTTCCTGTAGACCTCCGCCATGTCCGGGTGGGCGTCCTCGGCCTTCGCGCGGAGGTCCGCAATCTTGGCACGCACAACGGGCAGGTCCTCATGGAGGACCGTGACGTCGTCGTAGGCGCTCGCAAGGTCGACGTGGTCGTCGCCTGCCCGTGCGCGGGCGGCGGCGATCGCGGCGCCGTCGTCGCGGAGGTATGTCGTGTTCGGCCGCTCGGCGAAGTGGCGGCAAGCGACCGAACAGTAGACGGCCGTGTGCGGGAACTCGTCGTCGGTGTGGTCGGCGACGTAGGCCGTCCGGCCCGGCCGGATGCGCTGCATGCACCGGTCGCACTGGAGTTCCTCGTCCTTGCCCACGCGGCGCGTGGTCCAGTTCGCGGGGTCGGGTGGAAGCGGGCTGGTCATGGTCAGGTCCTTTCTTGGTCAGGCGTTCGGGTCGATGCCGGCGGCCTTCTGCATCCGCTCGGCGTTCTGAACGAGGGCCCGGTAGACGCCGCAGAGGCGGTCGATTTCGCCGCCGCGGTGTTGGACGACCCCGAGGCCATTGACGTGGCCGTCTTCATCGAGGCGGTCGGCAGCCTGCTGAAGCCGGTCGGCCAGGTCGCGCATCTCGCCGATGAGCTCGTCGCGCCGGCGCTCGGCGTCGCAGGTGATATCGGTCGCCACCTCGAGGGCCTCGCTGTGGTCGCCCGCGTCGTGGCAGGCCTGGAGCGTCGCCCTCATCTGTTCAGCGGTTCGCATGGGTCTGTCTCCTCGTCTCCGGCCTGGCCTACCCAGGCCCGGGCGCAGCGGCCCGACGGCCGCCGCGTTCGGGTCCGGTTACTTGTCCTCGGCCATGATGGCGGCGGCATCAGCCTCGAGGTCGGCCATCACCTTCGAGAAGGGCGTGCGGCAGGCCCGGGCGAGCCGCCGCACCCGGCGATACCACCACTTGGCCTTCGTCGAGTCGATGAAGCCGATGGTCTTCCAGGCCGCCAGGGCATGGGCGAGTTTCACTCGCTCGTCGTAGGCGTCGTAGTCGTCGGGGACCGTCACCCGCACCTTGCGGCCCTGGAACTCGGCCTGGTATGTCTTGGGTTTCCTGCGTGCCATCGCCTGCTCCTTTACGTTGCCCCAATCGCATGGACATTAGGCCATGCAAATCGGCCCGAGGCAAGGGCAACTCATGGATTTCCGGGAATATTTTCTCCGCTGTGCGGGGCCGGCCGCCTACGCCGCCTGGGCATCGTACTTCCGGGCGAGGCGCATCAGTTCGCGCTTCGCGGTCTTGAGGGCGTCCATCCCGTCGACCCAGCCCTCGGCGAGGCACACGGGCTTGGCGTAGTCCTTCCGGCCGCGGGTCCAGCCGACGAGGTAGAAGAACCGCTTCATGGCCCCGACGGCCGTCTCGGTGTCGGCGTAGGTGGTGGTCGGGGCGTCGAACTGGGTGTCGCGCTCCAGGGCCAGCGTGGCGACCGCGAGGGCCATCTGAATCCAGGCCGTCATCTTGAGGCCACTCGTGGTGCCGCTGAAGCAGCGGAACTCGACGGTGCGCTTGCGGCTGAAGAGCGGCTCGACGTTCAGGCTGTGGTAACGGCTGACGGTGGAGGCCTCGTCGCGGAGGTCCTGGGCCTTCATCTTCTTCTGTTTCAGGCGGGTCTTCTTCGCGCCCCACCCCCGCTTGATGCTGCGGCAGTAGGAGCCGTTCTCGCGCGTGCGCGTGCCGGCGGCCCCGTAGAACGCCTGCTCGTGCTGGGCGGTGGCGTTGATGAGGCGGCGAACCCAATCGGCGACCTCGTCGAAGTCGTGGCCGGCCACGCTCGTGGCCCCGACGTGGATGTGGCAACCGCAGGTGCGGTTCACGCGGGCGCCCATCTCCTGGAGGAGGTCGGCCACCCGGCGGACCTGCTCCAGGCCCTCGCGGCCGCGGAGGACGGGGCTCACGATTTCGACGCCCTCGTACCCGCGGAGCGTCGTGTGCAGGCTGCCGTCGCGCTGGGCGTTCCAGCCGGCGGGGAACCGCCCGCCCAACTCAACGCCCGCGTGGTAGCCGCCGACGCGGACGCTGCCGCGGGGCAGAAGGACCTCGATCTCGATGCCGAAGGTCGCCTCGGCTGCCTTCGGGTTCGCTTCGTGTCGTTGCCTGGCCATCGTCGTCTCCTTGCCAATGCCCCCATCTCATGGACATTAAGCCATGAGAATGGCGGTCATGCAAGCGATGAGCATGGAATTCCATGCATATTTTGCGGCCGTAAGCGGCGCCCGGGGCGCGACTTACGCGAGGGGGCGAAAAACCTGACCGGAATTCTTCTCTGGAGGTGACGCGACGTGCCCGAATCCGACCCGACACCGGCCGACCGGCCGGCCCTGAAGATTACCGCCCTGCCGCTGGCCCAGGCCGCCAAGGCCCTCTCCTCGGCCTACGGGCGGCGCATCACGGAGACCCAAGTCCGCGAGGTGGCCGAGCGCGCCCGGCTCGTGCGCGAGGGCGGCACCATCAACCTCGTGGAATACGCGGCGTACCTCGTGCGGGAGATGGCCCATGGAACCGATTAACCCGCGGCGCCTCCGGCCCGCCGTCCTCTGCCGGCTCCTGAACTCCGCGGGCCAAGGCGAGGTGATCAGCGAGCGGCAACTGCGCCGGCACCGCAACCGGGCCGGGTACACGATCGGTGATGCGCGGACGGTGGACCTCTTCCGCTACGCCGCCTGGCTCACGCTGGAGTACTATAGGCCCAAGGACGAGCCCGCCGGTTACGAGGAGCAGAAGCGGCGGCAGGCCGAGCGGAACGCCGACCTCGTCCGGGCCGCCCAGGACATCGGCGAGATTCCGGCCGTCGTCGACCCGGACCGCAAGGCCCGGGCCGAGCGCTCGTTCCGCCTCTTCTGCGAGTCATACTTCCCGGAGGTCTTCTACCTGCCGTGGTCGCCGGACCACCTGCGGGTCATCGAGAAGATCGAGCGGGCGGTCCGCACGGGCGGCCTCTTCGCCATGGCCATGCCGCGCGGCAGCGGGAAGACGGTCCTCTGCCAGGCGGCGGTCGTCTGGGCGGCTTTGACGGGGGCGACGCCGTTCGTCTGCCTCATCGCCGCCAGCGCCGAGCGGGCGAAGGACCTGCTGGAGAACATCAAGGTCTGGCTGGAGACGAGCGGGCCCCTGGCCGAGGACTTCCCGGAGGTCACCTACCCCATCCGCTCCCTCGAGCGGATCACCAACCGCCAGAAGGGCCAGAAGCACAACGGCGAGCCCACGCGCA
>JAWODB010000025.1:0-13544 GCA_046483505.1 Phycisphaerae bacterium | reverse complement strand
GACCCAGTCCAGGTCGCCGTCCTTGTCGACGTCGACGAGGGAGGTCTGGCCCATCTTGTTGCCGGCCCGGCCGATGACGTGGCGGGCGAATTTCATCTCGGCGGCCAGGGGCGAGGCGCAGAGGGCGAGGACCAGGGCGAGGATGGGAACGTAGACCGCAGGCCGAAGGCGGGACATGGCGGGCTCCTTTCCGCCGACGAGCCTACCGCCGGGGGGAGGCGCAATCAAGCGTCCGCTGCTGCGCGCAGCGCGCGGTAAGAAACCGAGTGCAGCCCGACCCCGACGCGGGCCCGGGCGAGGGCGCCCGCGCCGGTGACATTGCAGGGCCGTCGGCCCTACGGCCGCCGGCCTGTCCGGTTCTTACCGGGTTCGTCGCCTGCGGCGGCGCATCGCGAGGCCGGCCGCGCCCAGACCCACAAGGGCCAGCGTGACCGGTTCCGGCACGCAGATCGTCGCCACGTCCCAGTCCTTGACGTGTTCGGTCAGGTTCTGGTAGGCGTCGTCCGGGAACTTGATCTGTTCAAACGGCGGTTGGTCGTCGAGCACCCAGGTGAACAGCAGTTGCCCGTCGTCGTCGGACGGCTCGACGCGCGTCGGGTCCCACTCCACGCCCGCGTCGTCGATCAGGACGATCTTCTCCAAGTCCTTCCTGCCCGGCACCTGATCCACGTAATCGACGAGCAGGTACACTTCCTTGTGCATGTCCTCGATGCGCTCGTTCCCGATCTCGACGATGATGGACTCGTCATCGGTCGGCACCCAGAACGGGTCGGCGTACGCCTCGGCCATATCGCCCGCTTCGCGGAACGCCGGGTCGTTGAGCAGGCGGTCCGCCTCGAGGGCCTGCATGTAGTAGGCCACGTCGTAGTTGGTGACGGCGTCCTCGGGCTTGTTCAGGCCGGGGCAGAGCGTCACGTAGCCCAAGGCGGGCCCCGTCTGGCCGGTCGGGTAGTTCTGCAGCACCCACTGGCCGTTCATGTTCGTGCCGCTGATGTACACGTCGTCGTTCACGTCGACGACGACATCCGGCATGTCGTAGTCCGAGTCGTGCCAGATGGAGTCGGCGGGCTGCCAGGCGTTGTTCTCCGGGTCGAAGACCATCTTGTCCCCGCCCACCAGCGTGATGCAGTGGTCGGGGTTACAGAACTCGACGCCGGCGTACTGGCACCGGTCGAGTTCGTCCAGCAGGTCGTTGTAATCGGGCGGAATCAGTCCGCCGTCCGGGTTAAAGACCGTGACGTCGGTGTACTCGTTGTCCGGCAGGTAATCGGCCTGGTCCGGGTTCTTGCCGTAGGTGTACAGCCAGTAGTTGAGGGCCCGGTCGGCGCGGCCCATGTTGAGGGTGCCGAGGTCGTTCGTCAGTTGGGTGTAAATGTTGCCGGCTCGGCTTTGGGGGTCGGCACCGATGCCGTACCCGGCCGCCCCGAGCAGGTTGGCCGCCGTCGCCTGCCAGCAACTGTTGTCGCCTGGGGCGGGGCCGGGGCCGGGCGGCGAGGGCACGCCGACCTTGTCCACGTCGGGAATGGGAAGGGGCTGAGGCCCTTCGCCTTCCACCGCCTGGGAGTACTTGTAGACGTCGAACTCCCCGACGTCGTAGTCCTGGGCGAGCGCCCCGGCCGCGATGACGAACATCGCCACCACCGTCGCCGCCGCGCAGCAACCCCTGGTCCGGCGTACGTGTTGAATCGTTCGTGCATCCATGATCCACCTCCTGCGTTCCTTCTCCCCCGGCACACTTGGTTCCATCCATCGTTCTGCAGGCCGGGAGGCCTGCGGCGAGCGGTCCCGTCCTGCCCGGTCCACTCTCGGTCGTATCCCATCCCGCCAACTGTCATGTGCGACGGCGCCGGCGCGCGGCCAGCAAGCCCGCCGCGCCCATGCCCACCAGGGCCAACGTGGCCGGCTCGGGCAGGATGGCGAAATCGTCGCACCAGGCGGCGTTGAATCCCGCGAGGCCCACGCCGTCGCCGAACTCCGCGACCGGAATGCCCCCGCGCGAGTAACAGAAGCCGTCCGGCTCGCCGTCGAGGTCCGTGTCGGCCGGGTCGGGCTCGCCGTCGAAGTCGCGGTCGATCGCCAGGTGAACGGTGTCGCCCTCGACCCAGGCGGTGAGCGTGGCGCTGGAGAAGTACGGATACAGGTCGTCCCAGACCCGCTCGCCGGCGGGAAGCCACGTATTGTAGCCGCTGCCGCCCGTCCCCCCGTTGTTACCGGTGTAGAAGTAGACGGTGTCGAAGAGGCCGTCCGGCGGGCTGCCCGCGTACCCGTCCTGCACCTTGATGAAGAGGTTCGTCTCGTTGTCGAGGTACAGCAGGACGAGGGCCACGTACGTGGCGCGCGGCTCGCCGTCATAGTCGACGGTGACCTGGACCAGCGGCTGCGGGTCGGCGAAGCCGCCCACCGTCATCAGGGAACAGCCCGTGCCGGATTCCCCCGCCGCGCTGCGTGCCACGCCCCCCGTCACGGCCCAGTCGCCGTGCTGCTCGTCCCAGTCGGGATACATGGACGACGTATCGGGCCGGTCGAAGTCGTCGTAGAAGAGCGCGCCCGTCGAGAGCGCGGCCGGCAGCGGCGACGCGATGGCCGTGGCGACGACCACGGCCATGACGCCGGCGGCCGTCCTCCGTTTCCATCGGTGGCTGTTGTGTTGCATCGGACCCCCTCCCCCCTTGTCTTCTGCCCTTGTGTTCCCGGCTCGCGGCGGTGGGAGCGATCACGCGCCGGAACCGGGCCGGCCCCCGCCCCTACGGCGAGGGCCGCCCTTTCCCTGCAACGTCTTCACTTGAGGCCGGCGCGGCGGGTCCGGAGATTTACCCGCCGGAGGCGGGCCCACCGCGCTCAACCGTGTTTACTTGCGCCGCCGGCGCCTGGCGGCTACGAGGCCGCCCGCGCCCAGCCCCACGAGGGCCAGGGTGGCCGGCTCCGGCGTAATGACGAATGCCAGGTCCAGCGACTCGCCGCTGCGCGGATCGATCAGTTCGTGCCACGCGTCCGTGCCGTTCACCATCTCGTCCGTGATGTACGGGCCGAACGGGTCCACGTCGATCCAGACGGCGTCGTCCATATAGTGGTCCGCGGAGGTCTTCCAGCCGTAGGTCAACTCCCGCTCCGCGATCTCCTGGAGATCGTCCTCGGTGAACACGTCATCGCCGTCCATGTCCTGGAGCAGGGTGGCCCCGAGCCAGTAGGTCTCGCCCGCCTTCTGCTCGAAGGTCGACACGCCGTCATCCGGAATGAAGAAGTTGTACTGAAAGATGAGCGTGTCCGTGCCGATGATCTCGTTCTGGTTGGGATCGAAGAAGCCCTCGTCGGCCTCGGTGTAGCGCCGCTCGGTCGGCGTCCACCGGGCGGACCACAGCAACTGGCCCGGCATGCTGTAGCCGGTGGCACTTTCGGTCTCGGACACGTTCGACCAGATGCCCAGGATGAACCGCTTGGGGATGAACGGGTTCTCGTCCGCCAGCCACGACCCCCAGATGTGGATGTCCGTGACCGGGCCGCTTTGCGTGCACGTCCAGTCGTCCGCCAGGAACTTCTGGTACGGCGCGGCGCCGGCGGCCGGCACGTACGGACCGTCCAGGACGTTCAGGCCGGCCTGAAGGTCCGGCAACTGCGGATGGTGCATCTTGTCCGGGTCGCCCGGGTCCCAGTCCGCCCCGGCGGGCGCGTTGAGCGCCAGCATCGCCAGGACCGTCCCGAACACTGCTGCCATTCCTGTCCGTTTCATGGTTCGACTCCTCTGCTTGCGCTCCCTACCCCTTGTTTCCGGCCGCGGGCGTGCTCTACGCCACGTGCGGCGACCGTTCTTGTCTCCCGCCGCATTCTCTCGCGCGAGCCGAACGCGGACGGGCACGCCTTGCGAGGCCCAGGCCCCCGTCCCCTACCCGGACGGGGACCCTGCCTCTTCCCCGCACCAGCCTCTGCGGCGGCACGCGCGGCGGGTCCGGAGATTTACCCGCCGGAGGCGGGCCCACCGCGCTCAACCGTGTTTACTTGCGCCGCCGGCGGCGCGAGGCCACAAGGCCCGCCGCGCCCAGCCCCACGAGGGCCAGGGTGGCCGGCTCCGGCGTAATGACGAATGCCAGGTCGGTCCACTCGTCCTGCTCGCAGACCTCAATCCGCTTCCAGTGGTCGGGCGTGTCGTACATGAAGTGCCACACCGCCTGGTCGTTGAACGGCATGGTGGTGGTCTTCCAGCCGAGGGCGACCTCCTCCACGCCCACCGGCGGGTCGACGTCCATGATGAGCAGGTCGAGCCAGTAGATGACCGGCTGGTCCGGGGTGCCCTCCTGCATGAACGGGTCCCGGATATCGGTGATGTTCACCTGGAAGAACGCGTCGTGGTCCTCGTACACGCACTCGCCCGGGACGTCGCTGGCCGTCGGGTTGTCCCAGCCCTGGAGGAGGTTGTCGTCCACGCCCAGGGGGCCGCTGACCGTAAACTCGCCCTCGACGAAGTCGCGTTCCCAGAGCAGGTCGCCGGGCATGCTCCACTCGCCGTAGGGATTCTCGGCCGCCGGGATGTCGGCGTGCAGGCTGGCGTGGATCTCGCGGATCTTGCCGACCACGCCGCCTTCCCAGGAGGCCCAGAAATGGATGTCGCTGACCGGGCCTTTCTCCTCGCACAGGAAGTCGTCGGCCAGGCGGTACGATTTCACCTGGATGTCCCAACCCGCCGGGTCGGGCATCTGCGGCCAATGCATCTTGTGGTTTGTCGCCTCCCTGGGGTCGGCCGCGTTCGGCATCCAGTCGGCCCGTGCGGCGTGGGCGCCCAGGGCGAGCAGCACGGCGAGAACGGCGCTCAGACGGATCGCGTGGCGTGTCATCGCTCGGTCTCCTTCACCCCTCTTACCGGTGTCGGTTCCACCGCCTGCCGGGCCGGCGTCTCGCGGCGAGCCAGCGTCGACCCGGTCCATCCAACGCGCCGGACAAGTCCGGCGGCTAACTGTGCCGCGCTGCCGCGCGGTGGGCAGGACTGCCCACCGCGCGCAGCGTATCCCCGCAACGTATTTACTTTTGACGGCGCCGGCGGCGCGAGGCCACAAGGCCCGCCGCGCCCAGCCCCATCAGGGCCAGCGTGGCCGGCTCCGGCGTGATGACGAACGCCAGGTCCATGGACTCCCCGGCATACGGGTGACCAACGGGGTACCGAAGTTCCTGCCACAGTGAGGCCGTGCCGTCCGGAAGAAGATCGATGTAAACCGCGTCGTCGTTGAAGTGCTCGGTCTCTCGGGGGTTGGTGGTCTTCCAGCCCCAGTTCCACAGGTCCGGCTCCTCGTAGAAGGCCTCGACGCCGAGCCAGTAGATGTCGCCTTCCACCTGCGGAAAGGCCGCGGCCTCGTCGAAGTAGAAGTTGTACTGCCAGCAGACGGTGTCGTTGCCGATGACCTCGCCCAGGTTCGGGTCGTAGAACCCTTCCTGGAGGTCCCGGGCATACGCACGCACCTGGTCGGCGGGCCCGAAAGGAGATTCCCACAACATTTCTCCCGGCATACTGTATCCGGTCGGACTCTCCGAGGCCGGGATGTCCTTATAGATCTTCAGGTAGAAATGCGGCTGCATAATCGTCTCATCGTTCAGCCAGGAGCCCCAGATGTGGATGTCGGTGATGGGCCCCGACCCGGTGCACTGGAAGTCGTCGGCCAGGAACTTCTCCGTGCCTTGGCCCTGGTAATCCCAGGTATCCAGCACGTCGAGTCCCGTCGGCGACAGGTCCGGCAACTGCGGCCAGTGCATCTTGTACGGCATGCCCGGATCCCAGTCGGCCCGTGCGGCCGTGACGGCCAGGGCCAGTACGGCGGTCAGCATCAGAATGGTTCGTGCGGCTTTCATGGGTCTCTCTCCTTGGGCTACGCGTCCCCCGATCTCTTTCGCTTTGCTTCCCCCCGGCGGCTCACCGTGAGCCACTCGTCACGTGTTGCCATCCCCTGCGCGTTCCGCGCGGTCTCTGCGTGATGGGCCACCCCCGCCGCGCGGCATCCGTCGCGTCGCCGTCACGTCAAGACATGTGGTTCCTCCTCTTGCCGTCCCGCCCCCCAACGGATTCTCTGCTCCAGGCGGCCGGCAGACCTCGGGCGGCAGCCGGCCGGCGCCGGCGTGGCGCATCGCACCCTCGGCGCGGGCGCACGCCCCTCGCCCATCCCGTGCAGGTACGTCGTGCCGCCGATACGGCGGTCGAAAAAACCCGTGCCGCGCCCGCCGAGGCGGTCAGGCGGCGCGGGGCGCCCCGGCGGTGGCGGCGTCGGCCCGCGATTCGGGGGGCGTTCGGCCGTCGGCCAGGATGCGGCGCACGAGGGCGCGGCCGGCCCGGCGGTCGAGTTCGTGTTCCACCCGCCGCCGGAGGTCCGCGGCGCCGAGCACCGCGCACGCCAGCAGGTCCGTGCCGCTGAGATGTGTCCGTCGGGAGTGCATGGACTCCCCTCCTGTCAGTGACAGGCGGCCTGCCGCGTTAGCGCGGCGCCTTTGCCTGCCGCCGGCCCAACGTGTTCCCTGCCGCACGCCACACAGGTCATGCGGCGGGGGCGATTCCCGCCCCGGGCGGTGACGGTCATCCGTCGCCGAGGAGTTCCCGGAGGACGAGGTTCTCGCGCTTGGTGGCCTCCAGGTCGAACAGCAGATACTTGACCGCCAGGCGGACGTGGTCGAGGTTGTCCTCGAGGGTCGCCATGTCGCGTTTCATGGCCGAGCCCGAGGCACCGCCTCCACCGCCTGCTGCGGCCTCGGCGCCCCGGTCGCGGCCGGGCTTGCGCTGGACCTCGAGCAGCAGTTGTCCGACCTTTTCACGCAACGCCGTTTCGTCCACGCTCACGCCTCCTTCCAGGACCGGACCGGCTCTTGGAAGAGGACCTGAAGGTCCCGCCAGCCCCAGCACATATAAACGGATTCCGCTAAGACGGGGGCAAAGGGTGTGCCAAAGACGAGGAGGCCGAGGCACCGGCGGGCCGTGCCCCTTCAGCGGGCGCCCGCGGGGGGTGACGGTGGGTCTGTACGGCCCCTGCCGACCGTGGCGTCTGTGACGGCGGTGCGGGCGCCGGGGCGGCGGGGCAACGGCGGCACCACGCGCCCGAGGCGGAACGCATCTAACCAACTCGTGCAGCGTGACTTAGCCGCCACGGGCGGCACGTCGCTCCCGGGCAACGCGCGGTGCGCCCCCGCAGCGCCTTCGGAGAAACCCCTGCAACTGGTTGAGATGATACATCTGGCTGCTTAAAAGCCACCAGCCGACTGTCCGACACAGGCCGCATGGCATGCGCAACACGAACCGCCCGCACAGACCGTCCAGAGCGCACGACGGCACGGCTGCCGCGCGGCGGGCCTCCCGGCCCGCCGCGCCGCAGAAGCGCGGGCATGCGACGCGGTGGCCCGGGAAAGGCACGTCGTTGTTGAGCCGGCGACCGAAGGTCGCCGCGAACCGCAAGAGCGACCCCGCGCGCCGCACGACCGGCGACGTACCGTCGCCGGCTCAACAGGAAGGTCGAGGCCGCCCCGCGCCGCTGCGCGGTGACCTGGGAAGGCCACCGCGCAGGAAGAAGCGCGCCGGCCTCACACCTCGCCCGCGAAGACGCGGGTCACGAGGTCGGCCAGGGTCAGCAGGTCCAGGGCGTTGTGATGGAGGATGGCCTGGAGCCGCCGCAGGTCCCGCTGCCGGCGGCGCGGCGTGCCCGACTGCTGCGACCGCACGAAGGCATGGTAGGCGGCGGGAATGTCAGCCCCCGGCACGTCGCCCAGCCGCCGACGGCCGCAGACCGCCGTCTCCACCGTCGTAAGGCGGCAGTTGGGCAGGACGCCCTTCCACCGGCGGCGGGCCTCCGGCAGGAGGTCCACGTGCGCCGGGCACGGGGGCAGGTCGAACAGGCCGCACGCCAGGCTCCGGGCCCCCAGGGTCGGCACGTCGAAGGTCCTGCCGTTGTAGGTGACGAGGCAGTCGGCCTCGGCCAGGGCCTGCCACGTGGCCGCCAGCATGGGCCCTTCCTCGGCGTAGTCGCGGGCCAGGAACTGGCGGAGACGGAGGCCCCCGCCGGCCCAGGCCAGGAGGCCCACCAGGAAGACCGGCTCCCCCGCCAGGCCGCACGTCTCGATGTCGAGGTACACGAGCCCCTCGGGGTCGCCGGCCAGGAGCGGATGGAGGCTCTCGTGGAGGGCGTCCGGCGCGACGGTCCGCCCCGCGCCGCAGACGACGTGGCGGTAGCGCTGCGGCAAGGGGTGGGCCGGCTCGCGGTCGGGGTCGGCGTGGGCGGCATGGGGGGACGGCGAGAGGAAGTCGTCGGCGGGGCGTTCGCTGAGCCAGTACCGGCCGCCGCGGGCCTCGCGCTCGCACCCGGGGACCAGGTCCTCGAGCGCGGCGGGGCCGTCGGGCGCGGCGTCCTGCGGCCCGGCGCGGTCCTCGCCGGAGGCCACCTCGGCGCCCGTCGCCAGGTGCCGGTCGAGGCGCCGGCGGTTCAGGGCGCTGAGGCGCTTGAAGAGATCGTGCGGCAGCGGCACGGGGGCGTCCTTCGTGGTGTCCGGCGTCATTCTAACGAGGAAGGAGGGAAAAGCAATGGGGGCGGAACGGCAGAACAACAATGATGAACGAGGAATGACGAATGCGGAATGATGAAACGCGGCGGAGCCGCAGGGCAGGAACGGTCAGCTTCCCGAAAGCACGCGGCGGCCTGGGAAGGCCGCCGCGAGGAATGCACGGTTAACCGTTTACGGCGCACCGTTCATCATTCATCATTCATCATTGTTGTCAAGAGCGCTTGCCGCTCGGGGGCCTGTCTGTCAGTTGCCGTGGTAGACCCACAGGGGATTGGTGTAGTAGAGTTCCTCCGGGCCGAGGGCCTCGACGTGGCCGTCGCTGTAAAGCATGTTGGCCCGGCCGAAGTGCCGCAGCGCCTGGTACGCCTGCCAGCCGTTTTCGGCCTCGGTGGCATAGGTCTCCTTCCACTGCTCCTCGTCGGTGAAGAAGTAGAGGTCCCAGTCGTCGTCGACCTGCTCGCCGCCCTGGTTGAAGTCGACGAGCGGGCGGCCGAAGGCGAAGTCCATGATGAGGAACAGTTTCGGGTCCATCGTGTGAACGAGGGTGCCGTCGCGCCGCTCGTAGGTGCCGACGCTGAGGGCGTAGTCGGCCAGGACGATGAGCGGGCGGCTGTAGGTCTCGTACTGCTGGGTCTCGGGATTCCAGCGGGTGCCCCCGCCGCCGCTGCCGACCTCGGTGGTGGCGGCCTTCAGTTCCTTGGTCTGCCCCACCTGCTTGTGCCAGTTGCCGATAAACACCTCGCCGTTGACGAGGAAGTCGACGGAATACTTGTTCTGCGTCAGGGTGTTCCTGCTCTTGGGCGTCATGACCTGGATGCTGATCGGCTGGCCGCGGTCGTCGTAGTGGATGGTGAACTTGATGTCGTCGTAGGTGGGCGGGTTGCCCCTGCCGCCGGTGGACCCCTCGTCGTCGACCTCGTAAATGACGTGGTCGCCCTTGTCCTGCTTGCGGCAGTGGTGTTTGTTGTCCAGCGAGAACGAATAGGCGAGGTCGTCGGAGCGCACGTTGCTTCCCGAGACGTGGTCCGGGTTGTTCGGGTCCCAGCCCTCCTGCCACCAGACCTGGAACTCGAAGGCGGAATCGGCGGGCATGGGGGGCTCGAACGAATCGGCCCAGTCCTCGTTGCCCTCGATGAGTTCCTGGCCCTCGACGCTCTCGCTGTCCACGACCCGGTAATCGAACGCGTGGATGCCGGCCGTCATGGCCTGGCGGACGGGGCACTTGAAGGTGTCCACGTCGTACTCCACGTAGGGCAGGAGCCGGCCGATCCAGGACCCGCCGTTGAAGATCCGGTTGTCGTTATCGCTTCGCCATACGCCGTACGCCTGCCAGATGGTGTGCAGGTTGGCGCGGCACTGGGTCATGTGGAGGGTGTCGCGGACGCGGCTCATGCCGGGGACGAGCAGGGCCACGAGCACCCCGATAATGGTCATGACGACGAGGAGTTCGGTCAGGCTGAACGCCGCCCGCCTTCGCCGCCGTTTCGCCGGTTGGTCATCCATCACGGTCCTCCTTCCACGGCCCGGGGGTCAACGGCCCTCGTAGACCCATCGGGGATCCAGGTACTCCAGTTCTTCGGCGGCCAGGGGTTCGACGTGCCCGTCGCAGAAGAGCACGTTGGCCTTCCCCGCATGCCGCAGGGCCTGGTAATACTGCCAACCCTTGCGTGCGGCGTCGGGGAAGTCCCGCGCCCATTGCCGCACGTCACGAATGAAATACTTCTCCCAGTCGTCGTCGTGCTCGTCGCGATTGAAGTCGGCGACGGTCTTTCGGGCGCCGAAGTCCAAAAGGAAGAACAACCGGCTGTCCACCCGGTCCTGCACGAGCGAACTGTCCCGCTGTTGAAAGACGCCCATGCTCATGGCGTAATCGCCGACGAGGATCTTGAAGTCCCAGGGATGGCTCGAGACCCACTGGCTGCCGTCCCACCGCCATCCGCCCAGCGACCCCGGGCCGCTCGAGGCATCCCCCTCCGTCAGGTCAACGGTGTCGCCCCAGTGCGACGTGCCGCCCCGGAGTTGGCCGGCCACGTCCTCGACCACCACCTCGCCGCAGATCTTCAGGTCGAAGATGAACCGTTTGGCGACGGACCCGGCCGAACTCATCTGGCCGCCCACGATGTGCACCCGGGCGGGCTGGTTCCCCTCGTAGTAGACGTTGATTTCGAGATCGTCGTAGTTGCCGGAGCGGCCCGAGGCGGGCTCGTCGTCGATCCGGTAGTTCGTGTGGTCGGCGTACTCGCGGCGTTTGACCCAGGCGGAGTTGCCCAGGGGAATGCTGTAACAGAACTCGCCCCGGACGCCGGAATCCGACCCGCCGCCGAAGACGTTGCCCTCCGAGCCTCTCTGGAAGTAGACGTCGAACTCGATGGCGGCGTCGATCTCGTCGTTGGCGGGCTCCCAGACGTCGCTGCCGCCGCCGGCCCCGCCGCTCGACCCGCCGGAGGCCGTCTGCACGTTCTGCGCCTCCACCTCCTCGTACGCCACGCCGTAGCCCCACGCCGCCCGGGCCGGGCACGTAAAGACGGTCGCCTGCTTGTCCATGTCGATGTAATTGGCCACCAGCGCCGTCCAGAACCGGGCGGCGTTCTCGGCGTCCTCGAACGCCACGTCGGGGGCCGGTTCCCAGACGCCCTGCTCCTTCTGGACGCAGTCGGCCCGCCGCACCCCGTACGCCTCGTAGAGGGTCCGCAGATTGGTCTTGCACTGGGCCATCCACAGGACCTCGCGGGCGCCTTGGAACCCCGGAATGAGCATGGCGGCCAGGATGCCGATGATGGTGATGACGATGAGCAGTTCGAGCAGGCTGAAGGCTGCCCGTGCGGCCGTGCGCCCCCGCGGCCCGGATTGTCGGACGTTCCGCATGGTTCGGCCACCTCCGCCTGGTCGCGCGTCGCGGCCCCAGGCTCCTACCGGTTGCCCTGCTTGTCCCACTGCTCGACGGCCGCCGCCGCCCGGATGGCGAATCGCCGCATGCGCTCCAGGGCCGCGTCGCGCTCGGCCTTCGGCGCCGACGGGTCATAGCCGAACTTCAGGCCCACCATCCGCTCCACGGCTCCGACCGCCTGCGCCTGGACGACCCGGTCGGTCTCGTTCTCGGCCACCTCCATCAGCAGGGCCACGTCGTGCAGCGACTTCTGCTTCGAGATGCTCACCGCGGCGGCGCCCCGGACGCGCGGGTCCGGGTCCCGCTGAAGAATGTCCCGCAACACGGGCAGCACCTTTTCCTTGGCGTCGCGCTGCCGGCCGAGTTGGATCACCGCCTCCTGCCGCAAGGCACTTCGGCGTTCCTTGTCCCCGGCCGCCACCTTCTTCAGGGCATCGACGGCCCGCGGATGGCGCATGCGGCCGAGGGTCCGGACGGCCTCGGCGGCCACCATCGTGTCCTCGTGCGACACGACCTCCTCCACGCGCTCGGCGACCTTCTCACTGGCCGCGTCGGCACACTCGCGAAGGGCCGCAATCGTCTCCTTCGAATCGCCCGACTCCAGGTCCACCGTCGGGTCGCTGCATCCGGCCAGCGCCAGCCATGCCAGACCCGCCGCCCATCCGATGCTTCCGGGTGCACGTACCGCCATGCCGCAAAACCTCCTTCAGACGTGGCACATGGGGCGCGGCCGCAGCCTCGGCCGCTTCCACGTTATTATACGCATTCGCTCGTCCTCTACCACCACCAACAGGGGTCGGACCGCCTCAACACCCCTCCAGGGGCCTCAAATGCCGTTCCAGAAGGCCCTTGAAGCCGCCGAAACCAGCCCTGGACAGTTAGCGTACAGGAATCCGGGCCTCAGGGGCCCGTCCTGGCCCGGCGGGTCTGCTTCCCGCAGAAGGCGTTTCGTCTGCCCTTTCCGCGCGGCGGGGCTCCCGGCCCGCCGCGCGCTCGCCAGCCCCGTTGAGCCGGCGACCGAAGGTCGCCGCGACCGCCCGGGCGCCGCCCCAGCGCCGAACGACCGCCGACGTGCCGTCGCCGGCTCAACCACACCTCCGCAACGGCGCGACCCCGCCTCAATACGCCCGGGCGAACGGCACACGCCGGGCCGGCCCCTTGCCGCACACCGCGCACGCCTCGCCGGGCTCGGCGTCGTCCGGGACGCAGCGGATGGTGGCCTTGGTCTCCTCCTGGACGCGGGCCTCGCAGTCGGCCTCGCCGCACCACGGGGCGTAGACGAATCCGCCCTCCTGCTCCAGCGTCCGGGCCAGGTCGTCGAGCGTCTCGGCCCGGCGGCAGCCGGCCTCCAGGCGCTCGCGCCCGCGCGCCAGCAGGGCCGACTGCATTTCCTCCAAGAGGTCCGCCACGTGCATCGGCACCTCGCCCTGCGGGACGGGCGTCTTCTCGCCGGTGTCGCGCCGGACGACGACGGCCTGCTCCTGCTCCAGGTCCTTCGGACCGATCTCGACGCGGACCGGCACGGCCTTCAGTTCCCACTCGTTGAACTTCCACCCCGGCGAGACGTTGTCGCGGTCGTCCACCTTGATGCGGACGCGGTCCTGGAGGGGCTCGGCGAGCCGCGCCGCCGCCGTCAGGATCGCCGAGTTGTCCGCGTCGGCCTTCAGGATCGGCACCACGACCACCTGCTGCGGCGCGAGTTTCGGCGGCAGGACGAGGCCCGCGTCGTCGCCGTGGCTCATGACGAGGGCGCCGACCAGCCGGCTCGACACGCCCCACGACGTGGCGTAGACGTACCGGTTCTCGCCGTCGGCGTCCTGGAACTGGACGTCGAACGCCTTCGCGAAGTTCTGCCCCAGGTAGTGGCTCGTGCCGGCCTGGAGGGCCCGGCCGTCCTGCATCAGCCCCTCGATGGTGTACGTGGTGACGGCGCCGGCGAACTTCTCGGCGTCGGTCTTCTCGCCGGAGAGGACGGGCATCGCCATCCACTCCTCCGCAAAACGTTTGTAGATGCCCAGGATGCGCCGGGCCTCCTCCTGCGCCTCCTCGGCGGTGGCGTGGGCCGTGTGCCCCTCCTGCCACAGGAACTCCGTGGTCCGGAGGAACAGGCGGGTCCGCATCTCCCACCGCAGGACGTTCG
>JAWODB010000248.1:0-3089 GCA_046483505.1 Phycisphaerae bacterium | reverse complement strand
CCTGGAGCCCCGTCGCGTCGGCGTCGGCCTCACCCCGAGGCCCGAAGCCTGGAGGGCTGACGCCGAGGCGGCGGGGCGAAAGGGGCCCCTGGCAGCCTCGGAGCCGAGGCAGAGGCCCTCAAACGCCTGAAGGCGTCGTTTGGGATGGTGCGTTTCAAAGTTGAATCCGCAGCCTGTTTGGCCTCCGGTGTTGCGGTCGGATCCGATGTTTGCGACAATCCACCGTGGCGGTTCCGCCGTTTGGCCGGTGCCGGGTGAGCGACAGGCAGGCGAGAAGGAGATCTGTTATGGGTTCGGCAGACCGATTGGCAGCGGCGGTGTTGTGCGTATTGGCGGCAATTGGAATGGGCGGTCAGGTCGCGCGCGCGGCGGAGGCGGAAACGCTGACGCCAGCGGCCGGCGACCCGTTCCAGGCGCCCGTCCTGGACGTCCGGCCGCGCATCTTTCTGAGAAGCGACGGCTTCGACGGCCTGACCATCGCCAAACTCCGCACCGCGGCGGCAAGCGCGGAGTTCAAGGCGGTCCGCGGCAAGTGGCGGTCCAAGCCCATCGGCCGGGCGCTCTTGTGGATGATCGACGGGAAACCCGACGACCTGCAGGCGGCCATCGGGGGCCTCAAGAAGATGGGCGTGGGCGGCGGTTCCTGGAGCGGACGCGGACACGGACTCATCAACCTCGCCACCCTCTACGACTGGCTGTACGAGGAACTCGACGAGCCGACCCGCCGCGCCGTGGCGGACCGGATCGTCAAGGCGGCCGACGATGCGGTCGCGCACATCACGCGCGGCCGGGCGCCGTTCTTCTACTCCCGCACGCCGGGCGCCCTGGCGGGCGTCACGCTGGCCGGCATCGCCCTGAAGGGCGTCCACCCCAAGGCCGAGGCGTACCTCACACTCTTTCGCACCTGGGGCGTGAACGACTACTTCCGGGCGTACGAGTGGGTGGACGGGGCGGCGACGGGGGCGAGTTACACGATGTACTACACGTACGTGGACCTGCCGGCGATCTGCGCCGCGTGGTGGTCGGCCACCGGCCGCAACCCCGCCCCGTGGATCAGGGAGCACCAGGGCGACTGGCTCGGCGGGATCGTCCGGTTCACCCTGTGGTCGATGCGGCCGGGGTTCGCCTTCACGGACATCAACGACCTGTACCGCCCGCTGTGGAACTCGCACGACCAGTTCTGCCGGGGACTGGACATCGCCACCTACGTCACGCGCGACGGCCACGGTCGGGCGTGGGCCGAGCGGTGGCTGGGACGGTTCGGGTCGGCCCTGTACCATACGGAGTACGCGCACCATTTCCTCTTCCGCGCGGCGCCGCCGCCCGCCCGGCCGCTGATGGACCTGCCGCGGGCGGCCCTCTTCGGCCGCGACAGTTGCGGGTACGGCTTCTTCCGCAGCGCATGGCCTGCGCCCGGCGAGCCGGACTCCGCCACACACGTCTTCTTCCGCATGGGCGACCCGATGAACGTGCACGGTGGCGTCTCGGCGGGGGAGTTCCAGGTGTTCCGGCACGCGCCGCTGGCCGACCGGAGCGGCAAGTACGGCTCCTACGATTCGCCGCCCGACCAGTACCACCGCAATTGCATCTCGACGAACGTGGTGCTGTTCACCCAGGCGGGGGACGACACCGACCGCGGCGACCAGCACACCCGCCGTGGCCTGAAGTCCGACCATGAGACCTGGGAGCAGTGGCTCGCCCTCCGCGAGCGAGCGGGCCACGACGTGGCGCGCATCACCGACTGGCAGGTCGGGGAGGGGGAGGCCCGATGCC
Organism: Phycisphaerae bacterium; assembly: GCA_046483505.1. Classification (GTDB taxonomy): domain Bacteria; phylum Planctomycetota; class Phycisphaerae; order FEN-1346; family FEN-1346; genus BS750m-G62. The sequence goes on along the minus strand of JAWODB010000248.1, from coordinate 1,316 downwards.
GGGGCGACCTGACGAAGACGAATCCGCCCGAGAAGTGCAAGCAGTGGGTCCGCGAGTTCGTCTGGCTCGGCGGCAGGCACCTCGTGGTCCTGGACGTCGTCGAGACCGCCGCCCCGGCCGTCCGGCGGCAGTGGCAACTGCACTGCCCGGCGGCACCCGACGTCGGCGACCGGTTGCTCACCGTGACGAACGAGGCGCCCGATCACAGGTGGGCCGAGCGGCGGCTGAAACCGAGCCGCCGCAAGGCCGCGCTCTTCTGCCGGACGCTCGCGCCGAAGGACTACACGCTTGTCGTCAACGGCAAGGAAGGCGCCCGGGCGTACGGGCCCGCCGGCCGGGGCCGGGGCAACGTGCCCGGCAATCCGTTCCATCGCAAGTTCGGCAAGCACGTGGTGCAGATCGACCCCGGCACCACGGACAGCCGCACGCTGTTCCTGCACGTGCTGACCGCCGTCGATGCAGACGGCGCGGCCCCGCCGGAGGCGTCGTATCGGCTCGCCCGGCCGGGGCGGCTGGAGGTCACGGTCGACGGCCTCTCGACCACTCTGTCCGTCCCGGAGTGGTTCGGGCCGTGAAGCGGGGCGCTCCGGCGACAGCGCCGCTACGGGGCCGGACGGCGAGGCCGGCGTCCATCGCGACCGTCCAGGCCGGGGTCCCTTCCCGGCGCATGACCGCGCACCGGCGGGACGCCATGAAGACGGGGCCGACCCCGGTCAGGCGGCCGGGAATCCGACGGACCGGCCTTCCGGTTGTCGCGACAACCGTATACCCTGAACCGGATTCGCGTGGGTGCGCATCACGGGGCCCGAGGGTGAGGGGTTAGAGTTCGGACCCCCGCGCGTGGACGCAGCAATTTCGCGTCATCCGGGGTTTTCGTTGTAGCGCTGCGCTCGGATCGTTTGAACGTAGTCGAAGTACCAGTGGATCCCTCGGTCGTCTCGGCTTCCTTGCCCGGCCAGGTCGAACCGCACATCACAACCCATGGAAGGACCCTGACACCAGGGATTGGCGTGGAAGAAGACGGAAAGGGCCGGGCGGCCGGCGGCGCGGTCCACCTCTTTGGTATCGTCCCAAAGGTGGGGGAAGGCACGGCGAACCGAAGGCCTCAGCCTCGGCTCCGAGGCTGCCAGGGCCGCCCCTTTCGCCCCGTCGCCCCGGCATCGGCCCGGAGCCCTTCGGGCCCGCGGGTGAGGCCGACGCCGACGCGACGGGGCTCCAGGGGCTTGAGCGGGCCGCCGATGGGGGGCTTGCCCCGCTTGCGTTGGGCATGGGCCGAGGGGGGCTGGGGGAGAGGGCATCTCCCCCAGGGTGTGCCT
>JAWODB010000240.1:0-12823 GCA_046483505.1 Phycisphaerae bacterium | reverse complement strand
CCGCCCGCGTCGTCGCGCCGATCATCGTGAACGCCTGGAGCGGCACGTTGATCGTCCGCGCGAACGAGCCGCGGTCGACCGCGATGTCGATCCGGAAGTCCTCCATCGCCGGGTAGATGAACTCCTCGACGACGGGCCCGAGGCGGTGGACCTCGTCGATGAAGAGGACGTCGCCGACCTGGAGATTCGTGAGGATGCCCACGAGGTCGGCCGGCCGCGTGAGGGCCGGGCCGGAGGTCGTCTTGATGCCCGCCCCCATCTCGGCCGCCACGACATGGGCGAGCGTCGTCTTGCCGAGGCCGGGAGGACCGTGGAAGAGGAGGTGCTCGAGGGGTTCGGCGCGCTGCTTGGCGGCCTGGATGGCGATGGTGAGTTTCTCGCAGAGGTCCCGCTGGCCGATGACCTCCGCCAGGCGCGTCGGGCGCAGCGCGAGCGAGGACCGGTCCTCCTCGGGTCCCTGGCTCTCCGGACTGACGATGCGTTCGCGGGGCATAAGCCTCTCGCTTCGTGCGTATCTTGCGCAGCCTTGAGCGCGGCGGGTCTCCGTACCCGCCGCGCCACCGCGCCGAGACGCCTTCACGTGCGCGGTGGGTACGGAGACCCACCGCGCCATACGGCGCGCGTTTGCCGTTACCCTTCGGCCGGGGTCGGTCCCTGGTGGAACGCCTCGCGGACGATGGCCTCGACCTCGGCGTCGGCGCCGAGGCGCTGATAGGCGGCGTCGACGCGGTCGGCCGCCTCCGGCCGCGCCAGGCCCAGGCTCATAAGGACCGAGATCGCTTCCTGCTTCGACTCGGGCTGCTCGGCGCCTCCCGCGCCGGCGGGGACGGCGAACTCGTCGAGGCGGCCGGCCAGTTCCGCCACGATCTTGGCGGCCGTCCGCCGGCCGATGCCGGGCAGGCCGGCCAGCGTGGCCGCGTCGCCCGCCTCGATGGCCGCCGCGATCCGTTCGACCGGTATGGCCAGGCTCTTCAGGCCCTTGCCGATGCCGATGCCCTGGACGCTGACGTACAGCATGAAGAACCGCTTCTCGGTCTCCGTCAGGAACCCCACCAGCCGCGGGGCCATCTGGCCGTAGGCCGGGTTCCCATCGAAGTATTGCAGCGTGTGCAGCGTGACGGTCCGCCCCAGGTGCGGGCGGAGGCCGTCCGCCGTCGTGGGTGCCAGGAGCACCTCGTACGCCACGGCGCCGGCGGCGACGACGGCCCGGTCGTCGGCGAGCGATTCGAGTTGGCCCGTGATGTGTGCGATCATGGCGCCTCGGTCACCCGGACGGCGTGGTGCGCGTGGCAGAGGGCGACGGCCAGGGCGTCGGCGACGTCGGGCGGTTGGGGCGGCTCGGCGAGGCCGAACGCCGCCTGGATCGCCCGCTGCACCTGGACCTTGCCGGCATGCCCGCTGCCCGTCAGCGATTTCTTGACCTGCGTGGCATTGTAACTCGTGACCGGCTTGCCGGCCTCGGCGGCGGCCAGGTACACGACGCCCCGCGCGTGGCCCATCAGGATGGCCGTCCGCGGGTGCTTGTAATGGGCGTAGAGGGCCTCGACGGCGACGGCGTCGGGTTGGAACTCCGCGAGGACCGAGGCGAGGCCCGCGTGGATCTCGACGAGCCGGTCCGCGAGGTCGTCCTCCCGCCGCGTGCGGATGACGCCGGCCTCGATGAGCCTGGGCCGTGCGCCCCCGCCGGCGCCGTCGACGACGCCGTAGCCGGTGGCCTGGAGTCCGGGATCGATGCCGAGGATTCTCATGGTGAATGCGGAATGCGGAGTGCGGAATGCGGAACGTGCCGCGTGCCGCACGTGGTTCAGTTGCGTAGCCGGTCCTACTGCTGCCCCTGCCGCTGCATCGCCTCGACGACGCGGTCGGTGCGCTGGTTGGCCTTGTAGTCGGCCACGATGAACAGGGCGTGGATCATCCCCGGCACCCAGAGCAGCAGGGTGAGCACGAAGTTCAACAGGGCGGTCAGAGGACGCCGGCACAGGAGCACCGCGACCGGCGGCAGCAGGACGGCGAGCAGGTAGAGCATGGCGTTGGCCTTTCGTGGCTTCTGTACGACGGCGTTCAGTCGCCCCTGATGTCCTGGTTTGTCATTCTGAGGAGGCCGCAAGGCCGACGAAGAATCTCGCCTCGATGCCGCTGGAACGGCGAGGTTCTTCGGCCCCGTAAGCGGGGCCTTAGAATGACAGCCTGCCGCAGCAAGGATCTTACTTGGTTCAATGATTCCCTACACTTGCGGCTGCGTTTTGGCTGCCCGTGGCTCGCAGTCCACGGCTACTGGCAGCCGCCCTTACGGGGCTCCTTTGCCTTCGTTGCTCGCCCTTTGCTTGCGCCCGGGGCTACTGGCACCCGCCCCTGTGGGGCTACTTGAATCGCCAGATGGTGCCGTCGAGCGTATCTTCGAGGATGATGCCGATTTCGTCCAGGCGTTTACGGATGGTGTCCGCCTGGGCAAAGTCCTTGGCCGCACGGGCATCGTTGCGGAGTTTGACGAGACAGTCTATGACAATTTCGCTCAAACCCGCTTTAGTCTCTTTCTCTCCGAATGACGCGCTGATGCCCCTTAGGACAGTTTCCGTGGCCCTCACCTGCTCTATCGCGTCTGCTGACGAAAGAGAGGAGAGCAGGGGTTTACCTTCTGAAGTGTCGGTTTTCGTCTCTGCCGTGCTCTTCTCTCGCGCCAAGCCAAGTACGAAAGAAGCTGTTTCAAACATGGTCATGGCAAATAGAATCAGGCTGCCCTGAGTGGCATTACCATCCTGCAGTGTCTTGTTCGTCTCTTTAGTCAATTCGAACAAGGCGGCTAGGGCCATTGGGGTATTGAAGTCATCATCCATCGCGGCCAAAAACGCAGATCGGGCCGATTCCCTAGCTTCTCTTGCCTCAACGCTGGGGGGCCCCGGATCCATTGAGGACAATCGAGCAGCAACCGCGGCATATGGGCGAAACAACCTCTCCAGACCTTCTCTTGCCGCTTCGAGGGCTTCCTCCGAAAAGTCCGTTGGGCTGCGGTAATGGGTCTGGAGGAGGAAGAGGCGGAGGACCATGGGGTCCCACCGCTCGAACGCGTCGCGCAGGGTGATGAAGTTGCCGAGGCTCTTGCCCATCTTCCGGCCGTCCACGGTCACCATGTTGTTGTGGAGCCAGTACGTGACGAACGGGGCGTCGCCCGCGGCCTCGGCCTGGGCGATCTCGTTCTCGTGGTGCGGGAACTGGTTCTCGATGCCCCCGCCGTGGATGTCCACCGCGGGACCCAGATATTTCTGCGCCATCACGGTGCACTCGATGTGCCAGCCGGGGTAGCCCATGCCCCACGGGCTGGGCCACTGCATGATATGACCGGGTTCGGCGGCCTTCCAGAGGGCGAAGTCCGCCGGGTGCCGCTTCTCGCCGCGGGTCTGGACGCGGGCCCCCGCCTGCATCTCCTCCACGCTCCGGCCGGAGAGGCGGCCGTAGCCGTCCCAACTCGTCACGTCGAAGTAGACGTTGCCGCCCACCTCGTACGCGTGGCCGGTTTCGAGGAGGCGCTTCACGTGCTCGATCTGCTCGATGATGTGGCCCGAGGCCCGCGGCGAGATGTCCGGCCGGAGGACGTTCAGCCGGTCCATGTCTTCGAAGTAGCGCCGGGTGTACGTCTCGGCAATCTGCATCGGGTGGACGCGGCGGGCGCGGGCGGCCTTCTCGACCTTGTCCTCGCCCTCGTCGGCGTCGTCGGTCAGGTGGCCCACGTCCGTGATGTTCTGGACGTACGTCACATCGTACCCCAGGTACCGCAGGTACCGGAGGATGACGTCGAAGGCGACGTACGACTTGGCGTGGCCGATGTGGGCGTCGCCGTAGACGGTGGGCCCGCAGACGTACATGCCGACGTGCGGGGGCCTGAGGGGCTCGAACTTCTGCCGCTTGCGGCCGAGGGTGTTGAAGACGTGCAGGTTGTGGTCGCGGAGGGTCATGGCACCTGCTTGTGTGATGCAAACGGCACGCGCCGGGCACGCCCGGCGGCTAAATGTCGGTTGACTTCTCCAGGACGACGACGGCCTGGGCGGCGAGGGCGCGGCCTTCGCCCACGGGGCCCAAGCCCTCCATGGTGCGGGCCTTGATGCTGACGGCAGCGGCCGGCAGGCCGAGCCGTTCGGCCAGGCCGGCCCGCATGGCGTCGCGGTGCGCCGCGAGTTTCGGTGCCTCCAGGAGGACGTTCACGTCGGCGCCGGCCGGCCGGTAGCCCGCCTCGCGGGCCATATCGACGGCGCGGCCGAGGAGACGGGCGCTGTCGGCCCCCGCCCACGCCAGGTCGTCGTCCGGAAAATGCTCGCCCAGGTCGCCCAGGGCGGCGGCCCCGAGAACGGCGTCGGCCACGGCGTGGAAGACCACGTCGCCGTCGCTGTGCGCCACGGGGCCTACATCGGACGGGACCTCAACGCCCGCCAGCCGCAGCGGGCGGCCGGCGGCCAGGCGGTGGATGTCGTAGCCGATGCCGACGCGGATGGGCGGCATGGAGCGTCTTCTTTCCAGAAAAGGTGTCAGGCGCCTTTGTGCCGGGGGGCTCCCTTCATGGGGCATTGTCTCTGCCAGACACGACACGGGTGCCTGACACCTTCTCGCGGCGCGCAGCAGTGTAGCGGGCGGCGGCGGCGTTTGCAAGGAAACGGGCTGTGCCGGGCCCCGCCGGGGGGTCCGACACAGCCCGTGCCGGATTCGGATGCTCGTGTGCCGCTACCGGCCCGTCAGGGCGCGGATGCGTTCCTGCGCCTGCTTGGCCAGTTCCTCGTTCTCGGTGTGGGCGATGACCTCGTTGTAGAGTTCCACGGCCTTGGCGCGGTTCTTGAGTTTCTCCTCGAAGATCTTGGCGGCGTTGAAGCGGGCGGGATGCTGCGTCTCGGGATTCCACTGCCAGCACCGCTCGTACGACATGACGGCCCGGGCGTAGTCCTGGAAGTACCACCCGCCGTAGATCTCGCCCATGCGGAAGGCGGCGTCGTCGATCTTATCGCTCTGGGGATATTTTTCGATGACGGTCCGGAATTTCTCGAGGGCGACCTTCAGGTACTCCTTCTTGCCGGGCGGGAAGGCCGGGTAGTTCTTGAAGTGCAGGCCTTCCTGGTACAGTTGGTCGGCGGCCTCGATGGTGCGGCTGGGGCGGAGTTCCGGGCCGGCGATTTCGGCGGCCAGGAGGTACCGGGGCTTCGGCGTGGCCGAGAAGCCCCGCAGTTCCGACTCGACCCATTCGATCTTGGCGTTGTGACCGCGGTCGGTGTAGTACGCCTTCAGGGTCTGGAGGGTCCGCTCGTACTGTTTGCGAGCGGTGGCGACGGCCTCGACGAGGCCGACCTCGCCCAGGCCGGCAAGGCGCGGCTCGACGGTCGGCGTGACCTGGGCCTCAACGGCCTCGGCCTGGATTTCGGTGGGCCGTGGCCTGGCCTCCGCGGGGCGGGGCTCACGGCCGACGGTGGCGGGCATGTCGGGCGGCGTGGGCGCCTCCGGCGGGGCCTCGCGGTCGGGCAGGGCGATGGTGGCCGGGCTCGTCTCGGAAGGCTCGGCCGGGGTCTCGGGCAAGGGGAGGTCGGCGGGGGTGGGCGGCTCGCCGTCCTCATGCGTTTCGGGTTTCAGGGGGACGGCCTCGGGCGGCTTGGCCTTCTCGGTGTCCGGGGCCGCGGGGGGCTTCTTCTCGTCCTCTTCCGCCTCCTTGACGGGGGGCGCCTTCTCCGGTTCCTCGACCTCCTTCTCGGAGGGGTCCGTCTCGCGGTCGTCGGGGGTCGGCGGGATGGGCTTGGTCTTGCTCGGACGGTCGGGCTTCAGGCGGACCGGGGGCAACTCGAACTCCTCGGTCTGAGCCGGCGCGACCTCGGGCAACGCGACGGCGGCGGCAAGAAGCATCAGTGGGAGCGCAAACCGGTGCATGACGATCCCTCCCTCAGGCGATGACCTGAATGCGTCGACGGCGACAGCGGACAGTTGTTCAAGATTATTAGACGCGGCCTCCCGGCGAGCGTCAAGGAAAAAGCCATAACGGCGGGCAACCGCCAGCGGCGAACGACAGGCAACCGGCAACAGGCAATAGGCGAACGGCAAAAGCAACGCCAAACGGCAACGGCGTGGGTTCCATTCAGCCGCCGGCCTTGCCCGGCGCGCCGCACGTCGGGGACGCACCGCGGCGCGCCCGGCGCCCCGTGTTCGCCGGCCCGCTTGCGGGCCGCGCGCCGTCGGCGGAGGTGCAACCGACGCGTCGCGGCCCAGGCCGGTCGAGCCTCACGTCGCGGCCGCGCGGGAGGAGGGGCGGAACCGCTTGCCCAGCCGCTTGACGGCCCGGCGGCGGAACGAGGCGTCTGCCACGTGGTTCCACAGGCTCCGCAGCATGGCCCGGCGCATCCGCTCGCGCCCGATCTTCCGGACCATCGGGTGCGCCAGGGCCTTCCGATACGGAATCCACGGCGGGTGCTTCGCCAGGAACCGCAGCATGATGCGGGCCTGGATCCGGCGCAAATCCTCCACGCCGCAGGAGTCGCTGACGACGTACCCGCGGCGGCCGACGACCTTCATGCCCGGCTGGGCCAGGACCCACCGCTCGAAGTCGCTGTCCTCGTACGCGTAAATCTTGTTGGGGCTGATGAAGTCGACGCCGAGTTCCGCGGCATAGTCGGCGATGCCGAGCATCTCCTCCTCCGTTTCGCCCGGGTTGCCGATGAGGAAGTTGCCGAGCGTCAGGATCTTCGTCTGGCCCAGGTGCCGGAATGCCTGCCGGGCCATCTTCACGGTGTACCCCTTGCGCATCGCCTTCAGGAGCCGCGGCTGATACGATTCCAGCCCCACCATGAACATGAAGAAGCCGGCCTGCTCCATCTTCTTGACGAGGCGTGCGCTTTTGTAGAGCGGGTTGACGCGGATCTCGCACGCGTACAGGTGGCGGATGTCGCGCTCGATCAGGAGGTCGCAGATGCGCCTGACGCGGTCGGTGTCGGCGGCGAAGTTGGCGTCCACGAGGTGGACGATCGGGGCGTTGGTCTCGGCGAGTTCGTCGACGACGTCCTCGGCGGTGCGGCCGATCCAGGGCTGGACCTCGCCGAAGATGTTCTCGCGCCACTTGCAGAAGGCGCAGACCATCGGGCACCCGACGCTCGTGATGACGTTGTCGCCCTTGAGCGTCAGCCACGGGTACTCGTACCGGCGGACGGACCGGTCGATGTGCATATTCTGGACGCTTCGGCCGGTGTAGAGGGGGTTCTTGACGAGCGGGGCCTCGGTGGGTTTGCCCGCCCCATGCGTCGACGGGGAGGTGCCACGGCCGGTCTTGTCCGGCCGTGTATCCACGACTTGGCGCGGCGGGTCTCCGTACCCGTCGCGCTCTTGCGGCGCCCGCACGTCCGGCGCATAGGCCGTCGGCCGGTCGCGGTACCAGAACCCGGCCAGTCCCTCGGCCGAGCCTGCTTCCAGCAGGTGCTGCATCGTCTCGTCGCCATAGCCGAGCGAAAGGATGTCGAGGTTCGGGTACGCCTCGAGCACCTCGTCGGGATGGCGCGTGGCATACAGGCCGCCCATCTGGAGGGTGATGTCCGCCGGCAGGCTGCGGATGAGGGCGTCAGCGTAATCGTCGCGGCCCCACATGAGGGAGACGGCGATCAGGTCCGGCCGGAAGCGGGCCAGGATCTCCGCGAGAGGCCGGTCCTCCATCCGCATGTCGACCAGAAGGAGGTCGTCGACCATCGGCTTGATGGCCGTCGCGACGATCTCCAACCCGATGGGGTTGATGATCGCCAGGCCCCCGTACAGGTGCTCGCTCTTCTTCTCGGGGCTGTACGGGTAGAGGAGGAGCGGGCGTTTCCAGGTCATGACGCGGCCATTATAGGAGGTCCACGGCGGATGGGCAACGGGGCGGAAAGGTGCCAGGCACCTCTTGATTGCCGCGAGGGAATGCGCAGGGCCGGTCACCATCACTCGTTCGGCAGCACGACGGCCTTCAGGACGCCGTCGGCGTACTCGGCGACGGTGTCGAAGACGCCCTGGGCATCGTCCAGGCCCACCCGGTGGGTGACCCAACTGGCCACGTCCAGCCGGCCCGTGGCGACGAGCGTGATCGCTTGCCGGGCCGCGTGACGCGACCGCCGCACGTACTGGACCCGCAACTCCTTTCGCCGCGGGTGATGCGCATCGAGGGTGATCTCGTCCTCCTCCGGGATGCCGACGAGGCAGACCCGCCCGCCGATAGCCGCCAGGTCGTACGCCTGCGGGGCGCCCGCGCAGCGGTTGGTGCACTCGAACACCAGGTCGGCCCCGCGGCCGGCGGTCAGCCGCTGGACGGCCTCGGCGGGGTCCTCCTCGGCAACGTTGACCGTTTCGTCCGCCCCCAGTCGGCGCGCCAGGTCCAGGCGGTACCCGAGTTTGTCGGTGACGATGATGTGGGCGGCCCCGCCCACCTTGGCCATCTCCATGCACCCCAGGCCGATGCAGCCGGCGCCGACGACGGCCGCCGTCTCGCCCGGCACCGTCCCCATGAGGTTGGCCGCGTGCACCGAGACCTGGAGCGGTTCGAGCATGGCGGCCTCTTCCCAGGAGAGGGCGTCGGGAATCGGCTCGCACTGGTGGGCGGCCAGGACGGCGAACTCGCACATCAGGCCGTCCACGGGCGGCGTGGAGCAGAACCGCACGTTCGGGCAGACGTTCGGCTTGCCCAGGAGGCACCACTCGCACCGGCCGCAGGAGAGGGCCGGCTCGATGGCCACGCGCCGGCCCACCGAGAGGCCCTCCACGCCGTCGCCGAGCGCGACGACCTCGCCCGCCCCCTCGTGGCCGATGATGATCGGCTTCTCGACGACCTGTTCGCCGATGCGGCCGTGCGTGTAGTAGTGGACGTCGGACCCGCACACGCCGACCGCCTGGACGCGGACCTTGACCTGGCCGGGCCCGGCTTCGGGTTCCGGCACGTCCTGGACCCGCAGGTCACGGATGCCGTGGAGGACCAGTGCTTTCATTCTCGCGTCCTTAATGTGGTCATTCTGAGGTCGCCTTCGGCGACCGAAGAATCTCGCCGTGGGCTAGGTAGTACCTGAGTACCTGAGTACCTGAGGAATGACCACAGCCCGCGCCTTTGCCGTCTGCTGTTACTCAGGCACTCAGGTACTCAGGTACTCAGGTACTGCCGTCAGAACTCCGTCGCCCCGCTGAACTGCACCCCGCGCACGCGGATGGTCGGGACGACGACCGGCCCCGGCACGCGGGTGAGGCGCTTCGAGGCGCCGTCGATCCGGCCCAGCGCCGCCAGCACGTTCTCTGTGTACCGCAGATTCCGTACCGCGTGGACGATCCGGCCGTTCTCGACCAGGAAGGTCCCGTCGCGGGTCATGCCCGTCAGGACCGTCTGCATCGGGTCCAGCACGTTCGTGTAATGGAAGCGGGTGACGAGCAGCCCCCGCTCCATCTCGCCGACGAGTTGCTTGGCGCTTGCCTCGCCGCCTTTCATAAACAGGTGCATTGGCATGCATTCGTAGGACGAGGAGGCGGGCAGGGCGTGGCCCGTCGAAGCGCGCCGCCCCAGCCGGCGGGCCCGGTAATGGTTCGTCGCGACGCCCTCGGCCACGCCCTCCCGGATGAGGCTCAACCGCTTCGTCGGCTGGCCCTCGTAGTCGAACGGCTGCGGCAGGGTCCGGCGGTCGCGGGCGTTGTCCCACAGCGTGACCTGCTTGCCGGTGACGGTCTCGCCGAGCCGGCCGGCCAGCGGGCTCTGCCCCTCGTCGACGTCCTTGCCGCTGAATGCCACGTACGCCAGGTACTGGACCCACTCGCCCACGGCCGATGGTTCCAGGACCACGTCGTACCGGCCGGGATCGAGAGGTTTGGGGTCGCGGCTCTTCTCGGCCGTCAGGGCCGAGCGCTTGCCCACGCGGCGGGCGTCCAGATCCGACAGGCGCATCGCCACGCCGTCCGCCCACCCCGACCCGTCGCCGCACGTGACCAGGGCGTTGGACTCGGCCCGGGTGTGGCTGGCGGCGACGGCCACGCCGCCCGAGTTCACGACCGCCAGGCTGCCTTCCTCCGTCTGGATGATGCCGGCCGCCTCGCCGTCCTTCTCGCGGGCGGCGGCGATGACCTCGGCCGCAAAACCGGCCCGGACCTGGGCCGACGCCGACGCGGTCGCCGCATCGTACCCCTTCACGGGCTTTACCGGGCGGGGACTGGGCAGGCCGGGCCAGTCGGGATCGGGTTCGGAGGCCTCGGCAATCGCCAGGGCCGAGTCCCGCGCCGCCTCCAGGGCATCGTCCTCCAGGCTGTCGGCGGTGGCCACGCCCACACGCCGGTCGATGACCACGCGGACGGCGGCGGTCGCTTCCTCCGTCCCGACGTTCTGATGGATGCGGTTGCCGGCGAAGCGGGTCAGGAACGCCCGGCCGTCGGCCAGAAGCACTTCCGTCTCGTCGGCCGGGGAGGCCTGGGTTATCGCTTGGCCGAGGCCGACGAGTCGCCGCTCCCGCTCCGCGGGATCGCGTGCTGTTGTGGCGGAGCCGTTCATGCCTTGACCCCCACCTGGACGTTTCGGAACCGCGCCGGCGCCACGCCGTGCCCCACCCGGGCCGTCTGGCCGGGCTGGCCCTTCCCGCAGTTGGGCGTGCCCCACAACTGCCACGCCTCCGGGCCGCAGACGGCGTCGCACGCCCCCCAGAACTCCGGTGTGATGCCCGTGTACGTGGCGTCGCGGTAGACCTGGCCGAGGCGGCCATTCTTGATCTCGCGGCACATCTCCGTGCCGAACTGGAAGTTGAGGCGCTTGTTGTCGATGGACCACGAGCGGTTGGTCATCATCAGGAGGCCGTCGTCGGTGTCGGCGACGAGGTCCTCGAGCGTCCCGGCCTCGCCCGGCAGCAGGTTGACGTTGGTCATGCGGATGAGGGGGATGCGGTTCCAGCCGCTCGCGCGCATCGCCCCGCTGGAGGTGCAATCGATGGCCGGGGCCGTCTCGCGGCTCGAAAGGTACCCGACGAACCCGCCCCGCTCGATGATGGGCGTCTTCTGGCCCGGCACGCCCTCGTCGTCGTACCCGAACGTGCCCAGCCCGCCGGGGCAGGTGGCGTCGGCCACGATGGTCACCTGCTCGGAGCCGTACTGGAACGTTTCGAGTTTGTCGAGCGTCAGGAACGAGTCGCCCGCGAAGGCGATCTCCATGCCGAGCACGCGGTCGAGTTCGATCGGATGCCCGCACGACTCGTGCACCTGGAGGGCGAGTTGCCCGCCGTCCAGGACGAGGGTCCGCCGGCCCTCGGGGCAGGGCGGGGCGGCGAGCAGGGCCTCGGCCTCCTGGGCCACGCGCGGCGCCTCGCCCACCAGGTCCATCGCCTCCACGAACTCGTACCCGCCCGTGCCGAAGTTGCCGCGGAAACTGTTCGGGTACGAGCGGACCTGGAGCCGGCCGTCGGCGATGCAGGTGGCCGCGATGCCCCCGCCCGTCTGGACGATGTGCTGGCCGATGCGCGCCCCCTCGGTCGAGGCGAATCGCTGGTGCACGTCGAACGCCGAGAAGAACGCCTGGGCGAGTTTCAGATTCGGCCCGGCCATCGCCTCCGTCGCCCGGACGAGGAGGTCGAGTTTCTCTTCGAGCGGCACGGCCATCGGGTCCCGCTCGTGCGGCGTCTCGTACTCGTCCGTGGCGGGCTCGACGGGCGCCAGGCGGACCGGCTCGGTCTGGGCGGCGGCGCTGGCCCGCGCGATCTCCACCGCTTGGCGCACCGCGTCCTCCAGGGCGACCGCCTCGAGGCGGTGGGTGCCGAAGAAGCCCCACGCCCCGTCCACGATGACGCGGACGCCGAGGCCCTCCGACTCGCTCCGGGCGATGTGCTCCGGCCGCCCGTTCTTGACCGCCAGCCGCTCCGTGCGGTCACGCCGCAGGCGGACGTCGCCGTACGAGGCGCCCGCCTGCTCCATCAGGTCGACCGCGCCTTCGAGCAGGTCGTCCACGTGGTGCCCTCCTTGCGGAGTTGCGGCTTCGCTCCCTCTCCCTTGACGGGAGAGGGTCGGGGTAAGGGTGACCAGGCTGCAAGCCCCAAGCCGCAGGCTGCAAGCCAAAAACGGCCTCCGCGCCCTTTTGCCGCACCTGCCTTGCCGTTGCTTGTGGCTTGCGGCTTGTAGCCTGTGGCTTCCTCTCCCCCTCACCCTTCCCTCTCCCGCCGGGTGAGAGGGTATGAAACGGCCATCGAAACAACGAGTATAATGCGGCACGCGCATCGTGTCGATGGTAGAATCGCGGCGGCTCGTGAAGCATGTGTCAAGACGCAGGACGTTGCACGCAGGTGCCACGGTTGCTTGTCAAACCGTGCGTTGAGATCCGCGGCACCGATTGACAAGCAATCGGTGGCATCCGGGAGACCTGTCTTCTTCGGTGTGCCAAGCACGGGGCGGCACGACATGACGACCTTCGGCGAACACGTGGTCCTGGACCCCCTCCTGCCGCCCGTCTGGGTGGCGGTGGCGGCCGGGGTACTGGTTGTCGCGGCCGTGGCGGCCTCGTGGCGATGGGCCGGCGGCCTGGCGCCGAGACGGCGGCGCGTCCTCCTGCTGCTGCGGCTGCTGGTGGTGGCGGCGCTCGTGATGCTCGCCCTCCGTCCGCAGGTCCGATGGGAGGGCCGGCGGCCCGTCCCCGCCGAAGTGGTGGTCCTCTTGGACGCCTCCCGCAGCATGGGTATCCGCGACGCCGGCCCCGAGGCTGCTCCCGTCACCCGCGCCGAGGCGGTGCGCGAGGCGTTCGCGGACGCGGGCGCGGCCCTCGCGGCCGTCGTCCCGCGGGCGACCGTCCGGACGGTCGCCCGCGGGACGACGGCCGCGAGGGCCGCGCCCGCGTCCGCGAACG
>JAWODB010000212.1:0-7930 GCA_046483505.1 Phycisphaerae bacterium | reverse complement strand
CCACGTCGCTGGTCTTGGAGGCGGCCTCCTTGACCAGTTTGGCCCCCATGTTCTCGTACTTGTCGCGCAGGTCGATTTCCTCGGCGACGGTCACGCCGTCCTTGGTGATGGTGGGGGCGCCCCATCCCTTATCGAGAATGGCGTTCCGTCCGCGGGGCCCCAGGGTGGACTTGACGGCACGGGCGAGTTTCTCGACGCCCGCCATCAGCCCGGCCCGGGCCTCCTCCTCGAAGGCCAACAGTTTGGCTGGCATGCTGACGTGTCTCCTTTCCTGCTCGGGTTGCCCGGTTGGAACGGTCGCGGGGTCCCGGCCGGGTGCGGCGGGTCCCCGAATGTCCGTTGATGCACGCTCGCCCTCTTGCCGCATAGAAGGAGCAAAGCGGGTGCCAAATGCGGGGTTTCGGGGTCGGGAAGGCCGACAGCAGGCCCCTGAAGCCGCCGGAACGCCCTTTTCGGAGGCCGGAAACCGTCCCCCGCCCGCCTCGCCGGACCTGCCGGAACGGCCGTTTCGGCAGGCCCGGCACGCGCCGGAGTGCCATTGTGGCAGGTTTCGGGCCGTACCGTTCGCGCCGGCCTGCCGTACGAGCCCGCCGCCTTTCGAGCCCGCCGCCTTTCGAGCCGGCCGCGGAAGCGGCCGGTCATCTGCATCGGCGGTGGCCTGTGCCACGGCAGATGAGGATGACCCGGTGCTTCCGCACCGGGCTCGAACGGCAGCGCGCCCGAACGGCACGCACGGATTGGCAAGCAATCCGTGGCACCCGGCAGGGCAAGCCGCCGCCCTCGTCCTTGCACGAGGACGGGCGGGCGGCTACGATAGCCCCGAACCGGCGACCCCGTCGCCCCTGAAAGGAGTCCCCATGGCCAAGAAGTCCTTCGTCCTGGACACGAACGTCCTCCTGCACGATCCCGGCGCCCTGACGGCCTTTGCCGACAACGAAGTCGTCCTGCCGCTGGAGGTCATCGAGGAACTCGACAGGTTCAAGAAAGGGTCCGACGACACGGGCCAGCACGCCCGGCAGGTCATCCGGACGCTCGACAACCTGCGGCAGAAGGGGCACCTCCCCGACGGCGTGCCGATGGAGGAGACCGGCGGCAGCCTGCGGGTCGTCCTGTCCAGCGACGCGCCCGACCATCCGAACCTGCGGGGCGACACCGCCGACGACCGCATCATCGGCGTCGCCTACCGCCTGATGCAGGAGGGGAAACCGACGATCTTCATTTCGAAAGATATCAACGCACGTATCAAGAGCGACAGCCTCGGCATCAAGACGATGGACTACGAGAAGCACAAGGTCGACTTCAGCCACATCTACCTCGGGTACCGCGAGGTCGAGGTGGACCGGCCGACGATCGACCGGCTCGAGGGCGAGAAGGCCGTCGACCCGCCGGCCGACGACTTTCAGCCCAACGAGTTCGCCATCCTCACCGACGCCGAGGACCCCGACCGCCGGGCCGTCGGGCGGTTCGACCCGCACCAGGGCAACCTCGTCGCCCTCCGGTTCGGCACGAAGACGTACCAGAACGTCTCGGCCCGGAACCTCCAGCAGCAGATGGCCGTGGAACTGCTGATGCTCGACTCCGTGCGCCTCGTCACGCTGCTGGGCCCGGCCGGCACGGGCAAGACGCTGCTGGCGGTGGCGTGCGGCATGCAGAAGGTCATCGCGGAAAAGAAATATGAGAAACTGCTCGTGTCGCGCCCCGTCATCCCGTTCGGCCAGGACATCGGCTACCTGCCCGGCGACAAGGACGAGAAACTGTACCAGTGGATGCAGCCGATCTTCGACAACCTCGCCTACATCCTGCGCACCAAGAAGACGGGCGGCAACGGGGGCATGGACGAACGCATCCAGAACCTGCTCGACGCCGGCCAGTTGGAACTGGAGGCCCTGACGTACATCCGCGGCCGGAGCATCCCCGACCAGTTCATCATCGTCGACGAGGCCCAGAACCTGACGCCCCGCGAGATCAAGACCGTCGCCAGCCGCGTCGGCGAGGATTCCAAACTCGTCCTCACCGGCGACCCCACGCAGATCGACAACCCGTACCTCGACTCCTCCTCCAACGGCCTCTCCTACGCCGCCGAACGCATGAAAGGCCTCGACCTGGCCGGCCACGTCATGCTCGAGACGAGCGAACGGAGCGAGTTGGCGAGCCTGGCGGCGCAGCGCTTATAAAGCAAGTGCGGATTGCGGAGTGCGGAATGGGGAACGGAAAACGGCCAAACGGCGAGCAGCGGGCGGCACCCGATACAACCAGCCACCCCCCACTGCCCCAGCCCGACACTCCAACGACCGAAACGGCGCCCATCGCGGTCGAGCCCCGCGAGCAACTGAGGTCGCGAACCAAGTTGCTCGGGCTACGTGTCATCCGACTCGTTGATGCGCTACCCAAAACCACCGCCGCTCAGATCGTCGCACGACAAGTGCTGCGGTCGGCGCTTTCCGTCGGCGCCAACTACCGGGCGGCGTGCCGGGCGCGCTCCCGCGCCGAGTTCATCGCCAAGATAGGCATCGTTGAGGAAGAAGTCGACGAAACACATTACTGGCTTGAAATCCTTGGCGAGAGCGAATTAATGGATGAAGCACGGCTCGGCTCGCTCCTCGACGAAACCAGCGAACTTACCGCTATGGTCGTGGCATCGATACGAACGGCTCGTAAAGGAGCACGCTGACGAACGCGGAATGAGGTTCCGTTGTTCACTCCGCATTCCGCACTCCGCAATCCGCACTGGAATGAAAGGTTCCCCATGTCCGAGCAAATCTCAATCCAAGAGTTCCAAAAGGTCGACCTCCGCGTCGGCCGGGTCACCGACGTCCGCCACCATCCGAACGCGTCCAAACTGTACGTGATGGACGTCGACCTCGGGCCGGAACTCGGCACCCGGCAGATGGTGGCCGGCCTGAAACCGTACATGGCGCCCGACGCCCTGGAAGGTCAACTCGTCGTCGTGGTGGCGAACCTGGAACCCGCGACGCTGCGCGGCGAGAAGAGCGAAGGGATGCTCCTGGCCGCCCAGGAAGGCGACACCGTCGTCTGCCTGACGACCGCCTCGCCCCTCGCGCCGGGGGCGAAGGTGCTTTGAGCGCCCCCGGCGCCGCATAAGGCACGCGCGGCGCAAGCGCCGCCGTTCGAGCGCGTGCCTTTCGAGCCGGCTGCGGAAGCAGCCGGTCATCATGATCTGCCTCGGCATGTGCCATGGCAGATGGAAATGACCCGCCGCTTCCGCGGCGGGCTCGAACGCCCGCAGGCTCGAAGTGCACCGCCCATCCGGAGGCACCCGTGCCACGAGGCCCGCGACTGTTCGTCAGCGCCGGCGAAGCCTCCGGCGACCTGCATGCCGGCGGCCTCATCCGGGCCGTCCGGCGGCGGGTGCCGGACGCGGAGGTCCTCGGCCTGGGCGGCCCGCGGATGCGGGAGGCCGGCGCGCGGCTCCTGGCGGACACCACCCGCTTCGGCATCATCGGCGTGGCCCCGCTGCTGGGCGGCGTGTCGCATTACCTGGACGGCCTGAGCCGGGCGGACCGCGTCCTGGCCCACGAGCGGCCGGACCTGGCCGTCGTCATCGACTGCCCCGGCTTCCACTTCCTGCTGGGCAGCCGGCTGCGGGCCCGGCGGATACCCGTCCTGTGGTACATCCCGCCGCAGGTCTGGGCGTGGGCCCCGTGGCGGGTGAAGAAACTGGCCCGCCGCTTCTCGCACGTGGCCTGCGTCCTGCCGCACGAGAAGGCCTTCTTCGAGGCGGCCGGCGTGCCGGCCACCTACGTCGGCCATCCGGTCGTGGACCGCCTGCGGGTCTACGAACCCGACGAAGCGTTCATGGCGTCGCTCCGGCCGGCGCCGGACGCCCCCCTCGTCGGCCTCTTCCCCGGCAGCCGGCGGCAGGAGGTGACCGGCATCCTGCGCCGCCAACTCGATGTGGCCCGGGCCCTTGCCGCCGCCGAGCCCCGCTGCACGTTCGTCTGCGCCCTGGCCGACGAGACGCACCGCCCGTGGGCGGCCGAGGCCCTCGCCGGCGCCGGTCTGCCGGTCCGCGTCGCGGTCGGACGGACGCACGAGGTCCAGCAGGCGGCGGACCTGGCCCTGGCGAAGTCCGGCACCACGACGCTCGAACTGCTCTATTACGGCACGCCGATGATGGTCTTCTACAACGTGGGATGGGCGGAGTGGCACCTCGTGGGCCGGTGGATCATCACGCCGGCCTGCCGCGACCGCCTCAGCCTCCCCAACGCCCTGGCCGGCCGGCCCATCGTGCCGGAATCGATGCACGACCGTCCCGTGACCGAGGCCGAACGGGCCGAGGCGGTGGCCCTGCTCCGCGACCCCGCCCGCCGCCGCCGCATGCAGGAGGACCTCTCGGAGGTCCGCCAGGCGCTCGACGTACCCGGTGCGGCCGGGCGCACCGCCGACCTCGTCCTGGACCTGCTGGGGAAAGAGGTTCCCCCGCGGCCGCGCCTCCGGCCGGGGTTTGCGATGTGAGAAGAGGCCTTCCGAACCCGCCGCCGTTCATGCGTGTGCCTTTCGAGCCGGCTGCGGAAGCAGCCGGTCCTCTTCATCGGCGGTGGCATGTGCCATGGCGGAGGAAGATGTCCCGCCGCTTCCGCGGCGGGCTCGAACGGCGGCGGCGCTCGACAGACCACGGCGAGATTCCTCGACTCGGCCCTTGCGGGCCTCGCTCGGAATGACAATCTGATAAGCCAACCGCTACTCTTCCTGATAGAAGTGCGGCTGGACCCAGACCTCCACGTTCCGCACGAGCGTCCCCGCCGTGTGCCGCCACTCGATCTCCACCTCCTCGGTGGCGCCGGGCTCGATCTTCTGGGTATCCCGCTGCTTGGCGGCACCGACGATCCGGCCCTTCTCGTCCAGCAGCAGGGCCATTACCAGGACGTCCTTGACGGGCACCTTGCCGTGGTTCGTCACCATGGCGCGGATGAGGCCGATCGGCTCCACGGAGTTCGGGTCGCCGACGGGCACGGGGTTGCGTGCCTCCAGGGGCGGGAGGTCGCGCGGCACGCCGACGGGGCTCGTGTCGTAGGTCTGGAGCATCCAGTACTTGGCCCGCACGCCCGGGCCGTGCTTGCACTCGGCCACGATCGGGGCCGTGTGCTTGGGCGGCAGATTGAGGATAACGGCCGTGGCGTCGCCCACCTTCTCCCCGTCCTCCGACAGCCACAGACCGACCTCGATGAGGATGGTCGGGATCATCTCCTCGGTGTTGTTGGTCACGTGGCCGACGGCGTAGGTGACGGTCTCCTCGCCGTAACCGCGAAGCAGCCGCTTGATGTCCGCGGTAATGGGGGCGTCGGGGGGCTGCCAGGCCTGTCCGGCGTCGACGGCGGTGGGCATGCCGTCCAGCCCCGTCTCCACGCCGCCGGCCGCGCCGCCCGCCGCCTCAGACGAGGCCGGCCCGCCTTCGCCGGCCGGTCCGCCATAGTTGCGGAAGACCACGACCAGGCCGACGACGACCGCTCCGAGCGCGACGGCCAGGAGGACGGCCCAGACGACGGCGAGGTTCCGGCTCTGCACGCCCGCGTGGGAAACGACCGGCGTACGCCGGTCGCTGGACGAACGGCCCGACGGCCGGCCGGATGACCCGCTGTCGGCCCTCAAGGCGCGGGCGGCTTCCTGGGCGGTTTCCGTCCGCGGATGAATCCGCACCACGGTCTTGCAGTGGGGGCACCGGACCTCCCGGTCCATCTGGTCGGGACGCAGGCGGAACCGCTTCCGGCAGTAGCCGCATTGGGCCTCAGCCGTCTTGGCCATCCGGCACGACCTCCTTCTGCTAATGGATACGACCGAGGCGGCCGTTTGTCGGCCCCGGCCGGCGCCCGGCATCCACGCGTCTCCCCGGTCACCCGCCGTAGAAGACGCGGCTGTCGTAGGTCCGCCGGTCCCGCCGCTTCTTCTGATGCTCTTTCAGGTCGCCGTGGAACTCGGCGTGGAAGAAGCGGTTATCGTAGGCCGGGGCGGGCATCGCGTCGCGCTTGCCGCGGAGCGCCGCCGCCAGGTGCGCCAGGGCCAGCGGCACCTCGTCGCCGGTGCGGGCCCAGGCCCGGCCCTTTCGAGGAAAGAGGCCCGTCCGCGCCTGCGTGGCGAGGAGGTTGTCGCCGATGCGGGCGGCCAGGTCCAGGAACGCCCGGTCGCCCGTGCCGGCGTGCAGGTCGAGCAGCGTGTAGATGCTCTCCCAGTTACGCCAGCCGGTATCGCGGTCCAGGCGCCGGCCGTCGCCGTCCGGCGAGCCGACGTCGCCGAGGCCGCGCTCGCGAGCGATGCGCCGGACCATCGTCCAGTGCACCTCGTCCCCCGTCAGGCGCCAGGCCAGCGCGTAGCCCCACAGCAGGAACCCGTCGGCCCGGCGGGGACGGAACGACTCCGGCACGTAGTACCCGCTGCGGGCCTTCTTCCACTCCAAGGGCGTCCCGTCAATCATGCACGCGACGAACGTGCCGGTCTCGGCATCGTAGCACTCGCGGGCGTAGACGGCGAGGTCCTCGGCGGCGAGGCGGATGAGGTCGCGTCCGACGGCCGCCCGCTCGCCTCCCGCGGCGACCAGGGCCAGGCCGTCCTGCATCTGGGCGAGCGGCAGCCGGTGATACCGGCACGTCTGGTGGTACGAGGCGACGATCTTCGCCTCGTTGATGTCCGGATGCACGTGGCCGAGGGCGTCCTGGGCCCGGTCGTGCTCGCGGTAACTGAGTTGCCCGCCGCAGAGACCCGTCTTCGGATGGCGTCCCTGCTGCCACCGACGGACCAGCCGGCGGGACCACCGCAGGGCCCCCGCGTCGTCGCCGAGGACGGCCGCCATCACGCTGCTGTGCAGCAGCGGCGGCGTGACGTTGACGAACGACAGGTTCCCGCCCTTCGCCGGGAACGGGACCTGGAGGTCCTCCGTGAACGGATGGTCCCAGCCCGCGGGGTACTCCTTCTGCGTGTCGGCGTGGCGGTTGTAGTCCAGCCGCTTCCAGTCGAGGACGTGGCCGGCCCAGACCATGTTCATGAGTTGGGCCGCCCGCCGGGCGTCCACCCGCCAGAACAGGCGATAGTACGGGCGGTGACCCTTGACCTCGTGGATGCGAAAACCGTACTGCCCGACGGGTTTCTCCGTCGCCAGGTCCCATGCGGCGTGGCCGCCCCAGTAGAGCAGACCGTTCGGCGTCCGGAGGCGCTCCAGCGTGCAGCGGGCGGCGGCCTCGGCGGCCTTGCGATACCGCGGCTCGCCCGTCACGGCGGCCAGACCGTCCAGGAGACGCAGCAGCGGCTGCTGGCTCGCCACGTTCGAGAGGACCCAGGACTCGCCGTCCTTCTTCCAGCGGACCGGCTCCAGCGTCTCGGCGTGGAGCCCGTCGACGAACAGCGGCGTGCGCTCCGGGCCGTAGCCATCGCGGCCGTGTTCCAGGACGGCGTCGGCGAAGGTGCGGGCGGCCTTCAGGTACGGCTGGGCGCGGTCGGGTCCGGCGGCGCGGGCGGGGGCGGCCAGAAGCGCCAGGGCCGCGCCGAGGGTCATGATCCATTTCGACGGCGTCATGGGAGCGGTCTCCGCCTGAGGTGCATCGGAATCCGCCCCGATCTTACCGCGCCGGCCGGGCGATACAAGCGGAACCCGGCTCGCGCCGAGCCGGCTGAACCTCGAGCCCGTCGTTTTTCGAGCCGGCTGCGTGAGCAGCCGGACATCTTCATCGGCGGGGGCGTGTGCCACGGCGGATGAGGATAACCCGCCGCTTCCGCGGCGGGCTCGAACGGCGTGCACCCGTCGAGTAGCGATCGGCGGCACCCGCGTCGCCGACCGGACTGGTTTTTCCTTGACCCTCCCCGCCGCCTGGCCGATAGTATCCGCCGATGACGCGGCGCGACTCCAATCCGGTTCCGGGCAACGATTTGTGGAGCCTATCCGGATAACCCTCTGGCTTCGGCCGGCTGCGCCGACCGCAGC
>JAWODB010000155.1:0-6173 GCA_046483505.1 Phycisphaerae bacterium | reverse complement strand
CACGTCGTTGTGATGGCCGGCGGCGGCGATGATGATCTCCTCCCGTTCACCGTATCGTTTGAGGAGATCGGCGCCGATTTCCGGGTGACCGCCCTCGACCTCGTGGTCGACGGCCTTGCCGATGTCGTGCAGGAGGCCGGCCCGGCGGGCGAGGCGGCCGTCCAGGCCCAGTTCCTCGGCCAGCATCCCCGACAGCGCCGACACCTCGATCGAGTGCTCCAGCACGCTCTGGCCGTACGAGGTCCGGAACTTCAGCCGGCCCAGCAACTGGATCTCCTTCGGGTGCAGCCCCCGGACGCCCGTGTCCAGGGCCACCTGCTTGCCCGTCTCGACGATTTCCTGGTCCACTTCCTTGCGGACTTCGGCGACGACCTGCTCGATGCGCGGGGGCTGGATGCGGCCGTCGGCGATCAGTTTGACCATCGCCCGCCGGCCCACCTCCCGCCGGACCGAGTCGAACGACGACAGGACCACCACGCCGGGCGTATCGTCGACGATGACGTCCACGCCGGTGGCCCGCTCGAAGGCGCGGATGTTGCGTCCCTCGCGGCCGATGATGCGGCCTTTCATCTCGTCGTTCGGGATGTCGACCGTGGCGACGGTGGCCTCGGAGGTGTAGTCGCTGGCCAGCCGCTGGATGGCGCCGGCCAGGACCTCGCGGGCCTTGGCGTCGGCGGTTTCCTGGGCGCGTTCGGTGGTCCGCTGGATCAGGGCCGCCGCCTCGTGCTCGACCTCGGCCTCCATGCGCTCCAGGAGCACCGTCCGGGCCTCGTCGGCCCCCAGGCCGCTGATCTTCAGCAGTTGCTGCTTCTGCTCGGCGACCGTTTCGTCGAGTTCGGCGTGCTTGGCCTTGAGGTCGTCCTCGAGGGCGGAGACGCGTTTCTGCTCGGCCTCGACGGCCTTCTCCTTGCGGTTGAGGGTTTCGAGTTTGGCGTCGAGACTGTCTTCGCGTTTGACGACCTGTCGTTCGCGGGTGCGGAGTTCCTCTCGGGTTTCGGCGGCCTCCTTCTCGAAGGCCTCGCGGGCCTTCATGGCCTCCTCGCGGGCCTCGACCTTGGCCTCCTTGCGGAGGCTCTCGGCGTCGCGGCGGGCCTGCTCGAGGAGTTCCTCGGCGGCGGCCTTCGCCTCGCGGTCCCGCTTCTTCAGCCACAGGGCCGCGGCGACGATGCCGGCGATCGTCACGGCCATCAGCGCGATGGCCGCCATCGTCTCGCCCGCCAGCGCCAACGGGACATAGGGATGCATCGGGCACTCACTTTCCAGGGAGGCGGCCGCCCGGGCGCACACGGCGCCGGGACAGGACCGCAAAGGGGGGACGGCTCCGACGTGGAGAGACCCGGCCGTCGGCCGAAAGGACGAACCGCGAACCCGTTGTCCGGATGCCGGCAGACTCAGCCGGCGCAGACCGCTCCTGCCTGAGGCGTCGAAGCGAAACGATTTCGGCCTGCGCCGTCCACGAAAGCCCTGCCTTTCCCGCCGGTCGGCGGTGTTGCGGCCCGCGCCCTGAGGGGGCGAGCCAGGGGTTCCGGAGTTCGTCCTTTGCTGTACGGATCAGACCGCCCCGGCCCGGCCTGCTGCGGGTGGCGGGAACCGGTTGGCGGCCTTAGGCTCAACCACGTGCGGCGCGCGTCTGCGCCCCGCGCTCCCACTGATGGGTCCTCGTGTGCTCTCCTGTTTGATGGCGGCCATGACGGGCCGCTGCCAGTGTATCGGCTAAGAAACGGCTAATCCTGCAGTATGATTATGCAAGTCGGGGCGAGTGTCAAGGACAAACAGGGGAAACCCCTGTTTCGGCCTCCGAAATCCTGCCCTGCCATTCTGGCAGGGGCGCTCGCCGGCGAACGTGGGAGCGTGCCACGGCCGGTCTTGCCCGGCCGTGCACGGCGCGCGGCCCGCAAGCGGGCCGGCGAACATCGGCCTGCGTGCGCAGGTCGGCACGGCACCGGCGTTCGCGCCACGCCGGGGCTTGATTTACCCGCCCCAGCCGATATCATGGCCCGGCACGAGTGCAAGGCGAGTCGTCCCATGCAGCGTCCCATCGGCATCTTCGATTCCGGCCTCGGCGGCCTGACGGTCGTCCGGGCCGTCCGCCGCCGCCTCCCCGCCGAGGCCATCGTCTACTTCGGCGACACCGCCCGCGTCCCCTACGGCATCAAGAGCCCGCGGACCGTGACCCGCTTCGCCGCGGAGGCCTGCCGGCTCCTCGCGCGGCACGAGCCGAAGTGCCTGGTGGCGGCGTGCAACACGGCCAGCGCGACGGCCCTGCCCGCCCTCGCCGACGGCTTCGACGTGCCCGTCCTCGGCGTCATCGAACCGGGGGTGGCCCAGGCGCTGGCCACGTGCCCGGCCGGGCCCATCGGCGTCATCGCGACCGAGGCCACCGTGGGGAGCGGGGCGTACCGGCGGGCGATTGCGCGGCACGGGCCCGAGATCCGCGTCGTCGAGCGGGCCTGCCCGCTGCTCGTGCCGATCGTGGAGGAAGGCCGCTCGCCGGACGACCCCATCGTGCGGGCGGTCCTGGCGGAGTACCTCGCCCCGCTGGCCGAGGCGGGCGTCGGGGCGGTCGTCCTCGGGTGCACGCACTATCCGCTGCTGAAGCCGGCGATCGCGGCGGTGCTCGGCCCCGACGTGCCCCTGGTCGACTCGGCCGAGGCCGTCGCCGAGGGCGTGGCCGACCGGCTCCGGGCCGACGGGTGCCTGGCCGAGGGCGACGCGGCCGGCGGGTGGCGGTTCTTCGTCAGCGACAACCCGGACCGCTTCCGGGAGGTGGGCGGCCGGTTCCTCGGACAGCCGGCCGAGCCGGTGACCCTGGTGCCGGCCGAGGCGCTCTCGGCCGTCCCCGATCCGGTGGAGGAGACGACGTGAGACGTTTTGCGTGCCCAAGCGAAGCCTTTCGAGCCCGCTGCGGGAGCAGCGGGTCATCTTCACCCGGCATGGCGTGTGCCACGGCCGATGGTGATGTCCGGCCGCTTCCGCGGCCGGCTCGAACAGCGCCGCGCACGAACTGCCGCGCGTGCGACAGCGCGGCGGGTGCGGAGACCCGCCGCGCACGAAAGGGCGGCGCCTTTGCGGTCTTCCTTCTCGCCGTCCTCACCCTCCTCTCGGCCGGCTGCGAGGGACCGCAGCCCAAGGTCGACGTCAAGCAATGGGTCAAGGACCTCGTCTTCCCGCCGTCGACGGCGGAGCAGGTCCTGGCGGTGCAGAGCCCGCTGGCCGACACCCGCCGCGAGGCCCTCCAGGAGATCGTCGAGGACACGAAGGCCCGCCAGGTCGAGTCCGTCGTCAAACTCTATTGCATCGTCGCGCGGACGGACAAGGATCCGATGGTCCGGTCGGCGGCGGTGCGCGGCCTGGCCGTCCTGGAGGGCGAGCCGGTCGTCCCCACCCTGTGCCACGTCCTGGAGACGGACAAGGACACGTACGTGCGGGCCGACGCCGCCGCCGCCCTGGGCGCGCACGAGGGCGCGGCGGCGATGGAGGGGCTGATCGACGCCCTGGCCTCGGACCCGACCACGGACGTCCGCATCGCCGCCGCCGAGAGCCTCCGCCGGTTCCAGGACAAACGGGCCGCCGCCGCCCTGGCCGAGGCCCTCGCGCAGGACGACCTGGCCGTCGCCCACAACGCCTGGCTGGGCCTGCGGTACATGACCGGCC
Organism: Phycisphaerae bacterium; assembly: GCA_046483505.1. Lineage (GTDB taxonomy): Bacteria > Planctomycetota > Phycisphaerae > FEN-1346 > FEN-1346 > BS750m-G62. The sequence goes on along the minus strand of JAWODB010000155.1, from coordinate 2,519 downwards.
AGGACCTGCCGCGCCAGACGGAGGCGTGGGACCAGTACCTGGCGTCGGCGGAGGCGCCGTTCGCCGACTACGGCGACCCGCCCGGGCTGCCGAAGGGCGAGAGCCAGCGGCCGCACTTCACGCGCGGCATCACGGACTTCGTCAAGAGCCTGTTCGAGAAGGACCCGCTGGAAGAGGAACTGGAGTAGGCGCCATGCTCGCCTGCCTCTTCGACGGCCGCCAGGTCCGCCTCGACCGGGACCATCCGGAACCGGAGGCCCCGCCGGGCGAAGTCCGCGTGGCGGTAACCGTGGCGGGCGTCTGCCGGACCGACCTGGAGATCGCCCGCGGCTACATGGGGTTCGAGGGGGTGCTCGGCCACGAGTTCGTCGGGACGGCCCTGGAGGGGAAGTGGAAGGGCCGGCGGGTCGTGGGCGGCATCAACTGCGTGTGCGGCCGGTGCGACATGTGCCGCCGCGGTCTGCCCACCCACTGCCGGCGTCGGACCACGCTGGGCATCGACGGCCGCGACGGCGCCTTCGCCGAACGTCTCGCCCTGCCGGAGGCGAACCTCGTGCCCGTCCCGGAGAAGGTGCCGGACCGGTCGGCGGTCTTCGCCGAACCGCTGGCGGCGGCGATCCAGATCACGCGGCAGGTGGACCTGGCGCCCGAGCAGCAGATCGTGATCCTCGGCGACGGGCGGCTCGGACAACTCGTGGCCCGGGTCTTCCGCGCGCAGGGCCTCGCGCCGACGGTGGTGGGCAAGTCGCCGGCCAAACTCGCTCTCCTCCGGGACCTCGGCCTGGAAACCATGACCGCCGACGCGGCCCGGCCCGACAAGACCGCCGACGTCGTCGTCGAGGCGACCGGCACCGCGGACGGTTTGGCGATGGCGATGGGCTTCGTCCGGCCGCGCGGCACGATCGTTCTGAAGAGCACCGTGGCGGACACGGCCGGGTTGAACCTGGCGCCGCTCGTCGTGGACGAGGTCACGGTGGTGGGGTCGCGGTGCGGGCCGATGGACGCCGCCGTCGCGATGCTCGCCCAGGGGGACCTCGCCCTTGAGCCGCTCGTCACCGCCGAGTATCCTCTGACGGAGGCGGACGCCGCCCTCCGGGCGGCGGGCGACCCGGAGGCGATCAAGGTCCTCATCCGGCCGTAGGGCATCGTGTGGTTCGAGCGCGCCGTCGCTGGAGCCCGCTGCGGAAGCAGCGGGTTATCCTCATCCGGCGTGTCGTGTGCCACGGCGGATGGGGATGTCCGGCCGCTTCCGCGGCCGGCTCGCAAGGCGCACGGCGCCCGCAGCGGGCTCGAACCGCAGCGCCGTCTCACATCCGGCGCGAAGGAGAAGACATGCCTCGACACAGGCGCACGTACGCCTTCATCGCCCTGGTAAGCCTCCTCGCCGCGACCGCCCGCGCGGCCGAGCCCGCCCGCCTGGCGCGCCTCGCCGACGAAATCCGGGCCGAGGCCACGCGGCCGACGGCGGACCCCGACGGGCACCCGCTACCCCTGGCCGGCCACTGGAACAAGCGAGGCGGGACGGGCTGCTCGCCGCACTACCAACTCGGCCTGCTCGAGGCCGGGCACCACATCTTCCCATGGTTCGAGCATCCCCGGCCGGAGCGGGACCTCGACGACGAGCGGCACCGCGCGTATTACGAGGCGCCGATGGCCCGGATGAAGGCCCTGCGCCTCCCCATCACGCTCGTCACGACGCAGTGGGAATCGCTGCTCTATCGGATGGACAAGTATCGCGAGTTGCCGCGCGAGAAGACGCCCCTGCTCGTCACGCCCGAGAAGATCGTCAAGAAGGTCTCGCCGGCCGGGCCCGTGGAGCCGTGGCGGCAGTGCGGGCGGGACTGGACCGACACGGCCGCCCTGCGGCAGTTGCAGGCGTGGTATCCCGAGCCGCCCATGATCCTCTTCCTCTCGAACAACGAGGCGGCCAAGGCCAAGCCGAAGGACGAAGACGTGCGCGGCCCCGGGCCGGAAGGCAGGTTCCGCCAGCACTACGCGGCCCTCATCGCGGGGATGCGCGAGGGCCTCGCGAGCGACGCCTGGCGGAAGCGGGCCGTCTTCATCGGGTACAAGAACGCGCCGGCCCCGTCGCACCTGGGCCGGTGGGGCGGCTGGACCGCCTACCATCGCCGGTACATGGTCCACGAGACGATGAACTCGGCCCTGGGCGTGTGGGACGGCGGCTCGCCGAGTTACTATCTGCACGACTGGTGCGCGATCAGCGACTTCCGCGTCTGGAGCCCGCAGGTCGAATCCATGAACTGGGTGCCGTTCCTGGCGCGCGAGACCCTCCCCGCCGACCCCCAGTGGTGGTTCGAGATTTCAACATGGGACGGCCATCCCGGCCGCCACTCCAAACGCGAGTGGTACGCCAAACAGGGCCAGACGTGGACGCCCGCCCGCTACGGCGCGATGGTCCAGTTCGGCATGTGGCTCCTGCGGCCGCGCGTCGTCCGGGAGTTCCGCGGCCACGGGACCACCGCCGAGGCCGGGCACCCGTACTACGTCCCCATCCTGGA
>JAWODB010000119.1:0-11203 GCA_046483505.1 Phycisphaerae bacterium | reverse complement strand
TCATCCCGTCGAAGACGGGCGGCGCGTCGAGGGCCACCTCCGCCTGCATCGTCCCGTCGGCGGCGGAGACGACGCGCAGCCGGCCGCCCTTCCCGCCGCCGAGGGCCGCGGCCTGGTCCGCGAGGGCCTGCTGCGCCTCGGCCTCGCCCCACCGCTGGAGCGTCTCGTACGTATCCACGACGTCCGGCGGGCCGGCCACGACCAGCCGGTCGCCCGCCAGCACCAGCGCCCGGCCGAGGAGCGGCACGGACTCCGACCAGTCATACACCGGCCGGTGCGGGTCCGGCAGCCAGTTCTTCCGCCGCTTGCCCGTCTGGATGATCTCCGGCGCCTTCTTCGCCGCGAACAGGTGGTACTCCAGCGAGGTCGTCTGCGGGAAGTGGCGGGCCGTCCGCCCGAAGGCGAACACGCGGTCACGCCCGGCGACCATGATGCGGCCGGCGGGGGCGTGGTAGGCGGCGGCGTACCAGCGGCCGGCGGCCGAGCCGGGGTTCTTCCCCCACAGCCAGTACGTCCGGTGCCACCACGAATCGTCGAGGAACCCGGTGGGCGAGAAGAGGTGGGCCCCCTCGCCCGCCTGCTGCTTGAAGTCGCCCGGCGGGGCCACGCCGAGGCGCCGGCCGTCGCGCCCGATCTTCTGGTCCCGCATATAGATGTACGTGCCGTCATACGAGAGGATGTCCGGCAGGGCCGTCGGCAGGTCCGGCCAGACGATGTCGGCATCGAGCGGCCTGCCCGTCTCCGGGTGCCGGTCGTCCATCACCGTCTCGGAGAGCAGGCGGCCGGTGGCGGCCTCCAGCCGCACGAGCCGCAGCCCGCCGTCGACGAACATCGACCGCCCCGCGACGGCGTAGACGATGCCGCGCGCGGCCTCGCCCCGCCCTTCCTCCAGCACCAGGACGGAACCGTGGACGGGCCAGACGCTCTCGACCTGCTCCCACGCCGTCAGGCGGCGGTCGAGGGGGGCCGCGCGGAACCGCCACAGGAGCGCCCCGTCGGCGGCGCGAACCGCGTAGATGCATCCGTCGGCCGAGCCGAAGAGCACCCGGCCGCGCCATATCGTCGGCGGCGAATCCACCCGCCCGCCCGCCGTGAACGACCACACGGGCTCGCCCGACGAGGCGTCCAGGGTGTGGACGGTGTGGGCGTCGACGGCGGCGACGTAGAGGCGGCCGTCGGCCAGGGTGAGGGCGCTCAGCCGCCCGCCCACGTCGGCTTTCCACGCGGGGGCGAGGTCCGCCGGCACCGCGGCGGCCGTCCGGCCGGTGCGGGCGGGGTCGTGGCGATAGGTGGGCCAGTCTCCATTTCGGATTTCGGATTGGGGATTTCGGATTGGCTTATCGGAATCCGTCCCACGCTCCAGCCGCTCCTCCGCCGGCACGTCCTCCGGCACCTCGCGCGTCGGCGAGGCGGCGGCCAGCGCGTTGAAGCCGTTCAGTTTCGCCTGCACGTAACACGCGCAACTGTGCGGCGGGGCGTACGTGAAACCGTTCGCCGGCACGATACCGTACAGGCACGCTCCGCGGACCCAGTCGTTGCGGTCCCAGTGGCCGGCGTCCAGGTCGACGTACTCGATGCCGGTGCGCGACGCCAGGATGTACCGGACGGTGGCCTTGGCGCGATGACATCGATGATGCGACATATGATCGCCGTCGTCGGCCTTGAAGGTGCGCTCGACCTCGCCGGTCCGCAGGTTCCGCGCGGTGAACGTGCCGCTGTGGCGGCGGTTCGTCATCGGGGCGGTCCACACCTGGCCGTCGATAACGAACAGGTCCTCGGGCGAATCGTAGCCGGACCGCGGGTGCGGGGCCGACCACAACCGCTTGCCGCTCGCGGCGTCGAGGGCGGTCATCGTATCCTCGCCCCCGCGATGGCGCTCTATTCTTTCGCCGCCCGCGAAGAGGACCGTGTCGCCATGGAGGACGAGCGTGGGTCCGAACCAGCAGCGGAGCGGGTCGGCACGCGGGATCGGCTCGCTGCGCCACCGCACCTCGCCGCCCGTGCGGCTGAGGCAAACGATCCGTTCGCCGTCGTGGTACAGGACGCTGTCGGTATCCTCGCGGAGGACGGAGTTGGCGTCGGCGGTCAGCGTCAGCGGCACGACCGGGGTCTTCCGCTGCCAGCGGACCCCGCCGCTTGCGGCGTCGATCGCGACGAGCCGCCGGTCGGGCGCGTCCCACTTCCACCGCTCGGGCTCCGCGCGGATCTGGCCGGCCGTCTCGTACGCCTCGCGCGTGGACCACGGGTGGCGGTCGGCGTGCGGGTTCACGAGCACGAGCAGCGTGCCGCGGCTGTAGAGGATTTCCTCGGCCGCCTTCGTCTCGGGAAAGGTGCGGATCGTCTCGCCGGTGGCGGCGTCGAGGGCCGAGACGGGTTGGTCGAGCCCCATCGCCACGTACACCGTGTCTTGGGCGGCGACGAGGCGGCGCGGCAGCCCGGCGGGGCCGCTCTTCAGGAGCCAGAGGTGCGACGGCCAGTTCGCCATCGGCCGCTTCCAGAGGACCGTGCCGCTGAACGCGTCGCGGGCGACGAGCGTCCACCGGGCGGGGAGTTGGATGTGCGACCGCGGCCCTTCGTCGATGATGTAGAAGATCCGCCCGCCCGCCGACACGCACGCCGTGAAACTGGAGATCGAGTCATGGTGCCGCGTCCACACGGGGCTGCCCACCCACTGGAGGTGGCGGGCCGGGCCGACCCGCGTGTCGCGCGAGACGGCGTTGTTCGTGGCGTCGTGGAGGTAATGGGTCCAGTCGTCGATGGCGGCCGGCCGCGGGTTGGGCCGGAGATCCATTTCGCCGCCCTCGTTCAGGAGGGCGAGCACGCCGCCGGGCGCGAGGACGCGCCTTACCTCCTCCCTCGGCACCTCACCCAGGTCGTCCGCCACGAGCAGGTTGACGAGGTTGTCGACGTACGGCAGGCGGCGGCCGTCGAAACGGTCGGCCGACACAGGGCCGCAGGCGCCCCGCTCCCGCAGATAGGCGCGCGCCTTCGCCACGGCCCCGGCGTCGGTGTCCAGACCGTGGACCAGATACGAATCACTTGCGCGCAGGGCGGCCGTGAGTTTGCCGTCGCCGCAGCCGACGTGGACCACCAGGCCGCCGCGGACGGCCGTCTTCTCGAGAATCGCCTGCGCCTGCTGCCGCGCATCGGTTCCCGCGGCGCGGGCCGGGGCGACGGCGGCCGGCGCGACAACGGTGATGAAGAGCGCGGCAAGGGACGCGCCGGCCCAGGGGTTGCACGAACGGCTTCGCATGGGGTGGTTCCTCCTCAGAAGAACGGTATCCGCGGCGGCGGCGAGGGTCAACCCGATTCCGCGGGCGGGCCGCGAACCTGCCGCCCCGGCCCTCGCCGGGGTCGCCCGGACACCCGCAGCGGCGGCAAGCCGCCGTCGAACGCGGTTTTTTTCGAGCCTAACGACTGGCCTTCGGCCCGGTCATTCGTATACTATTCAGGGACGGTGAACGACGTTGTGCTATCGGTACGCCCCCCGGCAGCCTCCACCCCCTTACCGTAGGGTGCGCTGTATACCGCATAAAGGGTCGCGACGGCCAAGAGGCCCAAGATACAGGTTCAGGGAAGACACATGCCCGATCGCCAGCCCCCACCCCGCCACGCGCTTCGCCGCCGATGCGAGCACGACCGGCCCGTCTTCGAGCCGGTCGAGCCCAGGCTGCTGCTCGACGCCCACCCGGTGATTACCGAGTTCATGGCCTCCAACGGCGCCACGCTCGAGGACCAGAACGGCGGCACGCCCGACTGGATCGAACTGTACAACCCGGCCGACGCCGCCATCGCGCTGGACGACTATTTCCTGACCGACGACGCGGACGACCTGACGCAGTGGCGGTTCCCGGCGGGCGAGACGCTCGGCCCGGGCGAGTTCCTGGTCGTCTTCGCCTCCGGCACCGACGACCCGCCCGTGGCCGGCGAGGAACTCCACACGAACTTCAAACTCAGCGCGAGCGGCGAGTACCTCGCCCTCGTCTACGACGAACCCGGCGCCACGCCTCCCGTGGCCGTCTGCGACTACGATTACCCCGAGCAGAAGCGGGACGTCTCCTACGGCGCCTCGGCCGGCTACGACATCCACGCCACGCTGCTCGAGGCCCGGGCCGACGCCCGCTGGCTCGTCCCGTCCGAGGCGTCCGACGTGGCGGCGGCGTGGAACACCGCGGGCTTCGACGACAGCGCGTGGAACCTCGGCCCCACCGGCCTCGGCTTCGAGTCCACCGTCCCCGGCTGGGAGGTCCGCAACTACGAGGCCTCCGTCACCGTGGATTACCTCGACGACGCGGAGGAGGTGGCGGCCAATCCGAGCCTGCGGTCGGCCACCTACACCGAGACGGCCCCGTACATCGACTACTACAGCACGGGCGGGCACGGGCACGCCACCGCCACCGAGACGGCATTTCCCGGCTTCATGATGGGCAGCGACAACGACGACTTCGTCACGCACGCCCTCGGGACCATCACGATTCCCTCGGCCGGCCTGTGGACGTTCTGCGTCAACAGCGACGACGGCTTCAGCATGAAGGTGGACGGGGCCTCACTGGAGGCGGTGACCAACGGCCAGGGGCCGCTGGGCGGCGACACGTTCAGTTTCCCGGGGCTGCGCGGCACGGCCGACACGCTGGGCGTCTTCGACGTGCCGGCGGCGGGCAAGTACGACGTCGACGTCCTCTTCTACGAGTATGGCGGCGGCGCGGCCCTGGAGGTGTGGGGTGCCCAGGGCGACCACGACGCCTGGAACGGCACGGACTTCGACCTCGTCGGCGACACGGGCACCGGCGGCCTGGCCGTCGAGACCGATGCCGCGGGCGGAGGCACGGGCGGCGGCACGTACGAGGCGCTTATCGGCACCGACGTCGAAGCCGCCATGTACGAGACCACCGCCAGCGCCTACACCCGCATCGCGTTCGACGTGGCCGACCCCGCCGCCCTCGGCTCCCTGTGGCTCCGCATGAAGTACGACGACGGGTTCGTGGCGTACCTGAACGGCACGAAGGTGGCGGAGCGCAACGCCCCGACCTCGCCGGCGTGGAACGCCTCGGCCACGGCCGAGCGGTCGGACCTGGCGGCCGTCGCGTACGAGAACATCGACATCACGGGCCTGGCCTCGCTCCAGACGGGCACGAACGTCCTGGCCGTCCAGGGCCTCAACCTGGCCGCCGGCGACAGCGATTTCCTCCTCCTGCCCGAACTGACCGACATGGACGCCCTCGGCTGGATCGAACACTACTACGTGCCCACGCCGCGGGCCGAGAACGGCCAGACGTACGACGGTTACGTCGAGGACACCACGTTCGACACCGACCGCGGGTTCTACACCGCCCCGTTCGACGTGACCATCCGTACCGACACCGTCGGCGCCGAGATCTACTACACGACGGACGGCAGCAGCCCGAAACGGGACGACGGCGGGCGTGCCGTCGGCGCCGTCCGGTACACCGGCCCCGTGCACGTGGACGCGACCACCACCCTCCGCGCCTACGCCGTCAAGCCGGGCTACGTCCCGACGAACGTCGACACGCAGACCTACGTCTTCCTGGCGGACGTGGTGACCCAGTCGCCGGACGGCGAGCGGCCGGGCGGCTCGAAGGTCCTCATCAACGCCGGCTTCGAGGACGGCACCGACGGCTTCGACTACGCCGACGACCCGTTCGAGGGCACCACCAACCCCGACCGGGCGGACGGTCAGCACGACCCGGCGGGCGGGTACGACGGCGGTGGGGGCCTGCGGGTCGACCTCGGGCCGGGCCCGGTCGGCGGCGGCCTGTCGGGCGGCTGGTCCGACACCTTCAACCTCGCCTGGGCCGACACCGTCACCGTCGGCGTGCGGTTCCGCCTCGTGCTCGGCCCCGGTTACGAGACCGACGAGTTCGGCGAGGTCGTCCTGGACATCGACGGCACCCGCTACGGGTCGGACACGAACACGAGCCTCGTCCACCTGGCCGGCGACGGCGACCCCGGCATCACGCAGGACACCCGCTGGCTCCAGGCGTCGCTCAACGCGGCGCTTGGCGAGGGCAACCACACGATCACCCTCGGGGCGTACAACAACGGCGCCACCGAGTCGGCCGAGTGGGTCGAGGCGTACGTCGACGACGTGACGGTCACGGCCCCCCTCTGGCCGCAGGAAGGCAACGCCATCAACGGCCAGGACATCGATTACGGGATGGACCCGGACGTCGTGACGGACCCGACGTGGGGCCCGCAGATGGAGGCGGCCCTGCTCGACATCCCCACCTTCTCCCTCGTGATGGACCTGGAGGACCTGTTCCACTACCAGTCGGGCATCTACACGCACGCCCTCAGCCGCGGCTACACCTGGGAACGGCCCGTCTCGGTCGAGTACATCGACCCGGAGACGGGCGACACGTTCCAGGAAGACGCCGGCATCCGCATCCGCGGCGGCTTCAGCCGGAGCGGCAGCAACCCGAAGCACGCCTTCCGGCTGTTCTTCCGCGGCGAGTACGGGGCCGGCAAACTCGAATACGACCTCTGGCCCGACGAGGACGGCGCCACCGAGTTCGACAACCTCGACCTCCGCACCTCGCAGAACTACTCCTGGGCCTTCCAGAACAGCAATGACAACACCCTCGTCCGCGACGTCTTCTCCCGCGACATGCAGCGCGAGATGGGCCAGCCCTACACCCGCAGCGACTACTGCCACCTGTACGTCAACGGCCAGTACTTCGGCCTGTTCCAGACCCAGGAACGCAGCGAGGCCGATTACGCCGCCTCCTACTTCGGCGGCGACGCCGACGACTACGACGTCGTCAAGGTCGCCGCCGACCAGGGCCACCGCATCGAGGCGACCGACGGCACCATGGACGCCTGGACCGACTACTACACCCTCGTCCGCGGCGCCTCCGTGGAGTTCGGCGACGGGTCCATCGCCGGCCGGGACTTCTACCTCCGTCTCCAGGGACTGAACCCCGACGGCACCCGGAACGCCGACTACCCGGTGTACCTGGACGTCGACAACCAGGTCGACTACCTGATCTCGAGCATGTTCGTCGGCGACAAGGACGCCCCCATCTCCGGCTTCCTCGGCAACGACCAGCCGAACAACTTCTACGCCCTCCGCGACCGCACCGGCGACCAGGGATGGATCTACTTCCGCCACGACGGCGAGCATACCCTGGACCGCGGCGAGGGCGGCCTGAACGCCGACCGCACCGGCCCGTGGTCCGTCACCGCGGGCGACAACGGCGTCAACTACTCCAACCCGCAGTGGTTCCATCACCAGTTGTGCTTCAACGACGAGTATCGCCTCGCCTTCGCCGACCGCGTCCACACGTACTTCTTCAACGACGGCCTGCTGACCGAGGCGCAGAACGTGGCAAACCTGGTGGCCCGGGCCGGCGAAATCGACCAGGCCATCATCGCCCACTCCGCCCGCTGGGGCGACTCCAAGAAGAGCGAGGGCAGCAGCCCCTTCACCAAGGCCCACTGGGAGACCAAGGTCAACGAGATCATCGACCACTACTTCCCCCACCGCAACGACATCTTCCTGAACCAACTCCGCACCTACAACTCCGAGCACGACGGCTCCGGCGCGGACCTGCCCCTCTATCCGCTCGTGGCGGCCCCCACGTTCAGCCAGCACGGCGGCCGCGTGCCCGTCGGCTTCCAGGTGACCATGTCCGCCCCCGGCGACACCATCTGGTACACCACGGACGGCTCCGACCCGCGGCTGCCCGGCGGGGACGTCAACACCGCCAGCGCCCAGGCGTGGAACGGCACGCCCGTCTCGATCGACCTGAACACGCGCCTCCGGGCCCGCGTGCTCGACGGCGGCACCTGGAGCGCCCTGGCCGACGCCCTCTTCATCACCGACACCGCCTACGACCTGCGCGTGACCGAGATCATGTACCATCCGGCCCCGCCCACCGCGGCCGAGATCGCCGCCGGATACGACGACCAGGACCTCTTCGAGTTCATCGAGATCACCCACACCGGCACGAGCGGCGACGTGGACCTCCTGGGCATGGAACTCTCGCGCGGCGTCCGGTTCACGTTCGGCAATCGCGTCCTCGGCCCCGGCGACCGCGTCCTCGTCGTCAAGGACATCGGCGCCTTCGAGGCCCGCTACGGCACGGGCCTGTCGGGCCTCGTGGCGGGCGAGTTCGCCGGCGACACGAACCTCGCCAACGGCGGCGAACGCCTCGTCCTCTCCACCGTCGACGGCAACGTCGTCCAGGACTTCTCGTACAAGGACGGCTGGTTCGACCACACCGACGGCGAGGGGTTCAGCCTCGTCGTCCGCGACCCGCTCCAGGACACCGCTCTCTGGGACGCCGAGGACGGCTGGCAGGCCTCCTGGACCCACCTCGGCAACCCGGGGGCGGCCGACCCGAGCCCGCTGGCGCCCGGCGACCTCGTCATCAACGAGGTCCTCGCCCACGCCGACGGCCCGGAGGGCGACTGGGTCGAGGTCTACAACACCTCCGCCGCCGCGATCGACATCAGCGGCTGGTTCCTCAGCGACGACCCGGCCGCGCTCGACGCCTGGCAGATTCCCGCCATGGCCCCCCTCGCCCCCGGCGAGTACGCCCTCTTCACGCAGGCGGACGACTTCGGCGGCGCCTTCGGCCTCAGCGAGTTCGGCGAGGAACTCCACCTGACCAGCACGCCCGACGGCTCATCCGTCGGCGGCTACCGCGAGGACGAGTTCTTCGGCGCCAGCCTGACGGGCGTCACCTTCGGCCGACATGTCAAGAGCAATGGCGGCAAGGACTTCGTCCCCATGACCGACCCCACCCCGGGGACCGCCAACACCGGCGCCCTCATCCCCGACGTCGTCATCAACGAAATTATGTACAACCCCACGGCCGAGAGCGTCGAGTACATCGAACTCTACAACCGCTCCGGCCACGTCGTCCACCTCCACGACGACGAGTCGCCCGTGAACCCCTGGAGGTTCACCGACGGCATCGCGTTCACCTTCCCGGCCGACGCCGCCATCCCCGCGGGCGGCTACGCCCTGGTCGTCGACATCGACCCGGCCGCGTTCCGCGATGCCTACGATATCCCCCTTGCCGTCCCCATCTACGGGCCCTACACGCTGAACCTCGCCAACGACGGGGAGCGGGTCACCCTCTCCTTCCCGGGACAGCCCGAGTATAGCAACCCGCCGCCCGGCGAGCCCGTCCCGTACATCCCCTACATCCTGAGCGAGAAGGTCACCTACGACGACGAGGCCCCCTGGCCCACGCGGGCCGACAACGGCGGCTCCGCCCTGGAACGCATCGACCCCGCCGTCTACGGCAACCAGGCCGACAACTGGCAGGCCAGCACGGCCGGCGGCACCCCGGGGGCGCCCAACCTCGGCCTCGACGAGACGCCGCCCACCGCCCCCTCCGCACTGGCCGCCACCGTCACCACGGACCGGCGCATCGACCTCGCGTGGACCCCCGCCGACGACCCCGAGAGCGGCGTCGACGTCTATCGCGTCTACCGCGACGGCCTTCTCGTGGGCGAGGCGACGACCCCCGCCTGGGCCGATACCGACGTCCAGGCCGGCGCCACGTACGCCTACCACCTGATCGCCGTCAACCGCGACGGCCTCGAAGGCGACCCGAGCAATACGGCCGACGCCACCGTCCTGGCCGTCACCGATGCCGGGGTGCAGGACGCCACCCACCTCGACGTGACGTTCAGCCACGCCGTGACGGCCGCCTCGTCAGAGGACCCGGCGAACTACACCCTCCTCTACGGGCAAGGCAACCCCATCGGCGTGACGGATGCATCCCTCCAGGGCAACGATACGACCGTCCGCCTGACGTTGGCCTCGCCCCTGGTCGACGGCGAGCGGCACCTGGTCTCGGCCACCGGCATCGTCACGGAGAGCGGCACGGCCGTCGCCCCCGGCGCCGCATGGGCCTTCCATTACGGCGGGTCCGGACTCGGCTCCATCTCCATGGAGTGGTGGCACGGTGTCCCGAACGATGATATCGACAGCCTGCGAAACCACGGCGCGTTCCCGGACGACCCCGACGGCCGCGAGAACCGCTCCCTCGCCGAAATCCCCGTCGACCCGTGGGACGATTACGGCGCCCGGCTCATCGGCTACGTCGTACCGTCCGTCTCGGGCAACTACACGTTCTGGATTTCGAGCGATGACAACGGCGAACTCTGGCTCAGCCCCAGCCAGGACCCGGCCGGCGCCGCCCTCCTCGCCACCGTGCCCCATTGGACGCATTCCCGCGAGTGGAACAAATACTCCGAGCAGCGGTCCGCCCCCCGCAGCCTCGTCGCCGGCCAGCGCTACTACATCGAAGCCCTCGTCAACGAGAACACGGGCGGCGACAACCTCGCCGTCGCCTGGAAACGCGGCAGTACCACCATCAGCAACGGCGAGGCGCCCATCCCCGGATCGAACCTCATGCCCTTCTTCGCAGGGTCCGCCGACGTGACCCTCAGCCTCGAGGCCACCGACCCCGACGCCTCCGAGGACGGCGACACCGGCCGGTTCACCCTGACGCGGACGGGGAACATCTACGGCGACCTCCTCGTTTACTACACGGCCGCCGGGTCCGCCGACGGCGCCGACTACGCCCCCGCCCTCGACGGCTGGGTCGTCATACCCGACGGCCAGGACACCGTCACCCTCGACATCGCCCCCGCCGACGACGGCGAGATCGAGGGCGACGAGACCCTCGTCCTCAGCCTCACCGGGAGCGGCTACTACCACGTCGACGGCGGCACGGCCCAGGTCACCATCGCCGATAACGACACGGTCCCGCCGCCCGAGGTCCGCATCGACGCGACCCTGCCCGTCGCCGCCGAGCAGGGCCAGGCCCCGGGGCGGTTCACCCTGACCCGAACGGGCCCCACGGACACACCCCTCGTGGTCTCGTACGCCGTCGGCGGGACGGCCGAGGCCGCCGACTACACGCCCACGCTCACGGGGTCGGCCGAGATCCCCGTCGGGTCCGCCTCCACCGAGATCGAGATCACCCCCGTCGACGACGAGGAAAACGAGGAAGACGAGACGCTCACCCTGACCGTCGAGGCCGACGCGGCCTACGACATCCAGCCCGGGGGCGAGGCCGCCGCCGTCACCATCCTGGACAACGAACTCGCCGCCGTCGAAGACGTCGTCCTGAACCCCGACCCGGCGCGGACCCGGCGGACCCTCGGCGACATCGAGCCCTCCGGCATCGGCGTCCGGACCGTCGAGATCACCTTCAGCGAG
>JAWODB010000068.1:0-32717 GCA_046483505.1 Phycisphaerae bacterium | reverse complement strand
TGGATCCGACTCGTCTGACACAGAAATGTCAGGAGGCCGTGCACGAGGCCCAATCGCGCGCCGTCCGCGCCGGGCACCAGGAGGTGGACGTCGAGCACCTGCTGGCCGCTCTGCTCGACCAGCCCGAGGGGCTCCTGCCGCGCCTCCTTCGCAAGATGGAAACCCCCGCCGACGCCGTCCGCGAGCGGCTGGAGCAGGAACTGGCCAGGCGGCCGCAGGTCTCCGGGCCCGGGGCAGCGCCCGGAAACATCTACGTCACGCAGACGCTGAACCGGGTGCTCGTGGCCGCCGAGGACGAGGCCAAACGCCTGAAGGACGAATACGTCTCCGTCGAGCACGTCGTGCTGGCGATCCTGTCGGCGGCGAGCGGCACGCCCGCCGCCCGCGCGCTCACCGAGGCCGGCGTCACGCGCGACGCGTTCCTGAAGGCCCTCTCGGAGGTGCGCGGCACGCAGCGGGTCCAGAGCGCGAGCCCGGAGGCCACCTACGAGGCCCTGGAGCGCTACGGCCGCGACCTCGTGAAGGAGGCCCGGACGGGCCGGCTGGACCCGGTCATCGGGCGCGACGCCGAGATCCGCCGGGTCATCCGCGTTCTGTCCCGCCGCACCAAGAACAACCCCGTCCTGATCGGCGAGCCGGGCGTGGGGAAGACCGCCATCGTCGAGGGCCTCGCGCAGCGGATCGTGCGCGGCGACGTGCCGGAGGGGCTGAAGGACCGCACGATCTTCGCCCTGGACATGGGCGCCCTGGTGGCCGGGGCGAAGTACCGCGGCGAGTTCGAGGAACGCCTCAAGGCCGTCCTCAACGCCATCAAGGAATCCGAAGGACGCATCCTGCTCTTCATCGACGAACTGCACACGGTCGTCGGCGCGGGGCGGGCCGAGGGCGCCGTCGATGCCGGCAACATGCTGAAGCCGATGCTGGCCCGCGGCGAACTGCACTGCATCGGCGCCACGACGCTGGACGAGTACCGCAAGCACGTGGAGAAGGACGCCGCCCTGGAACGCCGGTTCCAGCCGGTCACGATCGACCCGCCCACCGTGGAGGACACGATCAGCATCCTGAGGGGCCTGGCGGAGCGGTTCGAACTGCATCACGGCGTGAAGATCCAGGACGGGGCGCTGGTGGCGGCGGCCACCCTCTCGAACCGGTACATCACGGACCGCTTCCTGCCGGACAAGGCCATCGACCTCGTGGACGAGGCGTGCGCGATGATCCGGACCGAGATCGACTCGATGCCCGCCGACCTCGACGAGGCCAGCCGGCGGGTCATGCAACTGGAGATCGAGGAGGCGGCCCTGAAGAAAGAGAAGGACGAGGCCAGCCGCCAGCGCCTGGAGGGCGTCCGGAAGGAACTGGCCGACCTGCGGGCCAAGGTCGACGCCATGAAGGCCCAGTGGGAAACCGAGAAGGAGGCCATCCACCGCGTCCAGACGCTGCGGGAGGCGCTGGAGCACACCCGCCGCCAGATCGACGAGGCCCAGCAGGCGTACGACCTGGACCGGGCGGCGGAACTGAAGCACGGCCGCCTTCCGGACCTCGAGAAACAACTCGCCGACGAGGAGCGGAAACTCGCCGAGGCCCACGGCGAGGGCCGACTCCTGCGCGAAGAGGTGACCGAGGACGAGGTCGCCGAGATCGTCTCCCGGTGGACGGGCATCCCGGTCACGCGGCTCGTGGAGGGCGAACGCGAGAAACTGCTGCGCCTGGACGAGATCCTCCACCGGCGCGTCGTCGGCCAGGACGAGGCCGTCCAGTTGGTCTGCGACGCCGTCATTCGTGCCCGCAGCGGCATCAAGGACCCGCGGCGGCCGATCGGCTCGTTCCTCTTCCTCGGCCCGACGGGCGTGGGCAAGACGGAACTGGCGCGGAGCCTCGCCGAGGCGCTCTTCGACAGCGAGGACAACATGGTCCGCCTCGACATGAGTGAATACATGGAGAAGCACACCGTGTCGCGACTCGTCGGCGCCCCGCCCGGTTACGTGGGGTACGAGGAGGGCGGCCAGTTGACCGAGGCCGTCCGCCGCAAGCCCTACTCGGTGGTCCTGTTTGACGAGATCGAGAAGGCCCACCGCGAGGTCTTCAACGCCCTCCTCCAGATCCTGGACGACGGCCGCATCACCGACGCCCAGGGCCGCACCGTCGACTTCAAGAACACCGTCATCATCATGACCTCGAACATCGGGTCGCAGCACCTGTCGGAGGGGGCGGGGGAGGAAGGGAAGATCCCCGACGACGTCCGCGACCGGGTCATGCGGGACCTGCGCGCGGGCTTCCGCCCCGAGTTCCTGAACCGCGTGGACGACATCGTCCTCTTCAAGCCGCTCACGCGCGAGGAGATCAAGCAAATCGTCGACCTCCAGGCGGGGTACCTGGCGGAACGGCTCCGCGACCGGCGCATCACGCTGGACCTCGACGAGTCCGCCCGCCGCCACATCGCCGAGGCCGGCTACGACCCCGTCTACGGCGCCCGGCCGCTGAAGCGGTACCTGCAGCGCGGGCTCGAGAGCCGCCTCGGCCGCGCCATCGTCGCCGGCGAGGTGGCCGACGGTTCCCATGTGACCGTGACGGCCCGCGACGGAGAGTTGGCCATCGAGACCCACGCCCCGGAAAAGACCGAGGAGGCTGAGCCAACTGCGGACGCGGCCCAGGGCACCGCCGAGTAGCACCACCCTGTTTACGGTTCAACGCCCATTACCAGGACACCGGCCTCAGCCTCCGTTCCGGGGCTGCCAGGGGGCGCCCCTTTCGCCCCTACCGGGGCTCTTCCGCTTCTTCGGCCTCCAACCACCGGGCTTGCGCCCGTGGCTACCATCTTCACGCCCCTCCGGGGCGTGGTTTCTCAGCGTGGCCCGGTTGGCTTGCCCAACCACGTCGATGGTTCCTCACGGCCGGGCAAGACCGGCCGTGGCACACACCTTCCCGGCCGGGCCACAGTCGCCCGAAAGGTGCCAGGCACCTCTAACGTCGTTCAAAGGTGCCTGGCACCTGTCCGGCGCACGCGCGAAAAATCGGCCTTGACTTCCGTCGGCCCTCCCGCGTTATAATATGGTCAACGGTGACGGGGTGACCCGTCACCTCCTGTTTCCAGGGCCAAGTTGGAGGGGATGATCGGACTCGCTAGCGACCGACCATCGGACCGCTGACATCCCACCGCGCCGTATCTCTCCCTGACGTTCTTCTCCCGACGCTGTCTTCCGCACCCGGCGTGCCGGTCGGGGTGTCGCACTGCCGCGGTCGCTCCCGGCGCAAGGGAAAGGAACGATCCGCAACCGCCGCCCCGCCTGCCAGCCGGCTCCAGCCGGCGGGGGCGGCACCCAAGGGGGCTGTATCATGCGACGAACCGCTGCTGTCTGTGCATCGATGGCGGCCGCCGTGCTCCTGGCATCGGCCGCCGTCCACGCCGCCCCGACCGGGCGGCTCTGGCACGCCATCTGTACGGTCGAATCCGGGGGCGACCCCGACGCCTACAACCGCAAGGAGCGCGCCGCAGGCATCGCCCAGATTCGGCCGGTGTGTCTGAAGGATGTGAACCGCATCGCCCGCCTGCGCGGCGTGGACGACCGGTTCACCTGCGCCGACCGCCACGACACCGAGGCCGCCCGCCGCATGTGGGTCCTGTACCTGGAGCACTACGGGCAGGACTACCGGCGCCGGACCGGCCGGACCGCCACCGCCGAGGTCTACGCCCGCATCTGGAACGGCGGCCCGACGGGATGGCGCAAACGGAGCACCCGCGGCTACTGGCGGCGCGTGCAGGCGGCCCTGCGGGACGAGCACGACGAACCGTAGCGCCGACGCGAAGCCGAGCCGGCCGCGGAAGCGGCCGGTCATCTCCATCTGTCTCGACGTGTGCCACCGCGGATGAAAACAGCCCGGTGCTTCCGCACCGGGCTCGAAAGGCAGCGCGTCGTCAGGGGCGCGGCGGGTCAGCGACCCGCCGGGCAGGACGTGCCACCCGGCCGACCTCAGAAGAACCGCATCAGGCGGTCGAGCAGGCCGCCCGAGGCGGACGGCGGCGGGGCGCCGCTCTCGGCGTACGCCGGCGGCGCGGCACCGGCAGCGGCCTCGCCCTGGAACTCGGCCTTCAACTGGGCGAGTTGCTCGCGGTAGATGGCCCGGGCCGTCTCGCGATGGTCGGCCTGGCGGGCGGCCCCGCCGGCGTACTGCGACCGGATGGTCCGCAGTTCGCCGGCGTCGAGCCAGACCCCGCCGCACCGGGGGCACTCGTCCACCTCGACGGCCCGCTTCGGGCTGTAGAAGTGCCGCGTCATCGCCGAATGCCCGCACCGCGGGCACCCCCAGACGGCATCGTGGTCGACCGCAACGGACGGGTCGGCCGCCACGTCGAGGAGTTCCTCGCCGGCGGCCTCCTCGCGGTCGTCGAGTTTCTTGAGTTCCTGGTTGTCGAACCAGATGCCGCCGCACCCGCCGTCGCAGACGTCGACGGCCACGTCGGCCACGGTCCGTTCGGTCAGCGCGTTGCCGCAGGCGGGACACTGCATGGGGGCTCCTTTCGCTCGGACCCGGTAGGCCGCGGCGTGCCGCGGCTTGCACGCCGTGGGGCTGTGCCGCCCACAGTGTAAAGAGCCCGGCGGGGGCGTGTCACGTGGAAAGCGGGGCGCATCGGCGATGCGCCAACACGAGCCGGCCGCGGAAGCGGCCGGTCATCTCCATCCGGCTTGGCGTGTGCCACGGCGGATGAGGATGACCCGGTGCTTCCGCACCGGGCTCGAATGGCGACCCATCCGGCCGGGCAAGGCATGCCCTGAACGAAGTTGTAGGGGCCGGCCGGCCACACGACAGGGCCATGGCGCAAAGTCCCTGCCACTTCACCCGGCCGGACAAGACCGGCCGGGCCACACCGACGCGGCCTACGCCGTCGCCGTCCCGCTCCGCCGTTCGAAGAAGAGGTAGACCTTCATCCCGGCGCCGACGAGCACGGCCGCCAGCCCCGCCAGCGGGAAGATACCCAGCACCACGCCGAACACGCCCAGGATAATCATGACGGTGGAGATCAGCGACTGGGTCCGCACGTCGAACGACCGGCCGCGAAGCCATCGCCGAAGCCCGAGCAGGACGAGCAGCACGGCCAGGACGCCGGCCGCGCGGGCCGTCCCGTCGGCCACCGCTTCGGAGGCGGCGGTCGCCTCGATGGCCACGTCCTCCGGCGGCATGGGCATCGTGAAGCGGAACAGGCGGCCGCGCTCGGGCAACTCGACGTCCAGGCTGGCCAGGCCCTGGGGGACGGCCTTCTCCGCAGGAACCTCACCTCCCGCACCGAAAAACCCTCGGCCCTCGCCCCTCCCTTCCCAGCCGCCGATGACGCGCAACTCGCTCTCACGCTTCTCGCCAGCGGCGGCCCGGCGAACTTCCTCGTGGACCTTCTCGCGGGCCTCGAGTTTCTTCTGGTACCGCTCGACGACGTTGGCCGTTTCATGCCGGCGTTTCAGGTCCGAGAGGTCCTGCCGGGCCGCCTCGGCCTGCTCCTCTCCCATCTGCTGACCGGCGAACTGCTTGAACATGTCGCCGGCGATCTCGGCCTGCGGCTGCGCCTGGGCCTGGGCCGCCTGCTGCCGCATCTGCTGCGCCCCGCCCTGGAAGCGGGCCTGCGGCTCGGCCTGCTGCTTCTGGGCCGCCTTGTTCTCGAGTTGCGTCTCTTCGAGCCAGGCGTCGTTGAACCGCCAGCCCCGGGCCCGCTGGTCGTCGTCGGGGCGGGCGGCCGGGATGCTCCAGTTGGCGCCCACGTCCTGGACCAGGTTGCGGTCCCGCCGGTTCCGCTGGTCTCCGTACGCCCGACGCATCAGGTCGTCGTTATACGTCACCGTCACCTGTCCGGCCTGCGGCTGGGTCTTGAGTTCCTTGTTCACGCTCTCCAGGATCACCCCGGCGTTCGACAACTCCTCCTGGACCGCGGTGTTGCCCGAGTACGTCTGGAGCCTCTCCTGCTGCATCTGGATGGAGCGGCCGATCTGCTTCAGGTTCGAGTACGCCCGCGTCTTGGCGAACGGGTTGTCCGACTGGAGGGTCTGAAGCAGCCGCCGGGCCTGCTTCCACTGGTACTGGAGGACGCCCGCATCCAGGGTGCCGGCCTCCTCCACCGGGCTCATGACCGAGTCGAACCAGAACCACTCGTACTCCTCCGGCACGAAGAGACGGACCTGGCTGAGTTCGGCCTCGATGTTGATCGCCCGCACCAGGGGGAACCGGACGCTGTACCGGCCCGCGCCGAGGCCGCCCACCCGGCCGCCGTATTTCAGGACGACCGCGTAATCGAGTTCGCCCTCGGCCGTCTTGACGATGGGGATGCGGACCCGCCGCCCCGCCGCGCCCGCCTCCATCCGCGTCGGCTTGACGGGTTCGCCGGCGACGACGGCCGTCCACAGGTCCGCGCCTTCCGGCATCTCGACCTCCAGGAACTGCTCGGTCCGGTTGTCGAGGCGGTAGATGACCCGGCCGCGGTACGTACCGGCGGCGTCCAGGACGAGGAGCGTCTCGGCCAGCCCGATGCGGGCCTGCGGCGTCTCGACGACCTTGCGGCGGCGGGTCTCGAAGGCCAGGCGGGGCGACTCGGCCCCCGGCGTCACGATGAACGCCCGCGTCGTCCCGCCGCGCAGCAGCCCCGCCACGGCCGACCACTCCTTCTGCCGGCGGCCGAGCGGTTCCAGCCCCTCCTGGGCCGTCACGACGACTTCGTCGCGGCCGGCACTCTCCAGGGCCACGTACCGCCGGCTCGTCCGGCCCGTCTCGACGACGGGAATCGGCGCCTCGTACTCTTCGCCCTCGAGCAGCCGGTCGTTCTCCACCAGGACCCGCAGTTCGTCCATCACCTGGTCCTGGAGCGTGAGGCGGACGCGGACGGGCGCGTCGGCCGCCTCGCCGGCCGGTTCCACGGTCTTTTCGCGCAAGAGCGGCACGCGGATGCGGGCCTCGGCCATCCACCGCGGCAGCAGGAACGCCACCTCCCGGATGCCCGCCTTCTGGATCGTCCACGTCAGCAGGATCGTCTCGTCCACCGTCCGGTCGGTCACACGCGCGTTGGTCACGGTGTAACAGGCGACGTCCGGCCGCCGGGCCTCCATGACGAGCCGGCCGCGGTAGTCCGGCCGGCGGTACGTCAGGGCCAGGGCCGCCAGGGCCTTCTGGCCCGCATTCAGCCAGCCGCCCACCTGCTTCAGGAGGACGCGTTCGATGTGGTCCAGGTCCGCCGGCCGCACGTCGAACGCCGGGTCCACCTGCACGACGATGTCGCCTCGCTGCCGCTGGACGTCGAGGACTTCGACGCGCGGCAGGGGCGTCTCGGTGCCCACCTCGCCGCGGGCCAGTCGGCCTTCCACGACGATGGGGCACGGCCCCTCGACGCCCGCCGACAGGTAGACCGTCAGGATGCGCCGGCCGGCCTCCTCCGTGACGGCCCACTCGAACGCGCCGGGCGCCTGGACGCGCTCCAGGTCGAGCGTCTCGGGGATGGCCAGGCGCGCCCGGTACAGGGGCCGGTCCTCGACCGCCAGGACGGCCCGGGCCTCCATCCGCCGCTCGCGCTCCGCCAGCCGCAGGATCATCTGGACCTGGGCCGAGACCCGGGCCTCGACCGGCTCCGCCGCCAGCCGCACCGTGAACGGCGTGGCCACAAACTGGTACGCCTGGTACGGGCGGACGCCGAGCGGGCTGGCGAGCGCCTCGGGCGGCGGCATCCGGTTGGCGGGCGGCAGGTCGGCCCGGCGGACGCCGTCCGTCTCGACGGTGCGGACGTCCATCAGCGGGCTTCGGCGGATGACCACGAGGCCCGTGTGCCGCAGCGCCCCCGCCACTTCGACGAGCGGGGCGTCGAACGGCTCGCCGCCGCGCGGCGCGGCGCCCTCCGCCGTCTGCCGCCACAGCGTGACGGTGAAGGTCTCCTGCCCCTTGGCGGGCTTCAGGAGCGAGACGGTCAGCCGCCCCCGGCCGCCCACCTCGTCGCGCTGCCAGCCGCGTACGTTCGTCCCTTCGACCTTCTCGACGGTGTAGTCGGCGGGCACCGTGAGGGTGAACGCCTCGCGCTCGCCGTGGCGGAACTCGCAGCGGACGTCCCACAGCAGGTGCAGACGGTCCTCCTGAATATCCAGGACGCCGCGCGAGACGGCCGTCAGGGTCTTCTCGATCTGCCCTTCGCCGACCTTCGCCCGCCACTGGAGCCGCAGCGCCCCTCTGGCGCCGAGGGCGGTCTCGATCGTCTCGCCGGCCTTCGTCGTCTCGTACGCGGCGCGGTCCTGGACGTGGCCCAGGCGGAGTTCCGTGCCGGCCTTCGGCACGGTCAGGGTGAGGGAGGTGGCCGGGGCGGCCGGCAGATGGCCTTCCGCCACGCGCCACCCGCCGCGGCGCTCCAGGTGCAGACGGACCGTGACCTCCAACCGGTGCCGGCCCTTGCCCTCGACGTACAGGGCCACCAGCGCCGGCGCCGACGGCCGGGCCTGCTGCTTGGCGGCCTTGGCGGCCTGCTTCGGCTGCGGCTCGACGACGCTCACGCGGGCCGCCGCCCCGTCCAGGTCCGCCCGCGACAGCACGCCGCCCGCGAGCGGCAGCGGCACCGTCACGTACTCGTCCGTGAAGACGTCGATGTCCACGTGACCGTCCACGCGGAGGAACCCCTCGCCCTCCACCGTGGCCGTGAATGCCGCCCCCGCCAGCGCGTACGGGGCGGGCGGCGGCGTCTCGCCGATCGGCTTGTCCGGGTACGCCCGGTTCCAGAGTTCCACGTACCGCGCGTACGGCACGAGGAGGCGGTCGGCCCCCCGGACGCCCTCCTTCGACGCGGGGTCGTACGGCAGAATGATGGCGTCGGCCGGCACCTTGACGGGCCCGGTGGGCGGGACGATCTGGACGACGTACGGCCGGTCCTTCTCGTCCGCTTGCGCGCCCGCGCCGAAGCCCACCAGCACGGCCGCCAGCAGGACGGCGGCCGGCGCCGACACCGTCCGCGGACGCACCAGGCCCGCCACCTTCCCCCACACCCACCGCCCGACGCCTGCCGCCACATAGTACGGGACGAGCAGGCACGCCGCGTAGAACGCCCCGTTGACGGCCAGGGCGAGTTCGATGCGGCCCGTGACGACGGGGAGGAGCGTCGCCACCACGCCCACGCCGACCACGTACGCCGCCTTCGATCCGAACGGCCGCGTCGTCAGCGCCACCCCCAGCACGAACACCGCCAGGGCCAGCCCCCACGCCAGGGCGCCGAGGCGCGTTTCGTCCACACAGGTGACGGCCATGGCGGGGTCGGCCCCGAGGCTGCGGAACTCGACGGCGGGGCCCGTCCGGTGCAGGTCGATCGTCAGGCTGGTCAGGCCCTCCAGGGCCCAGACGGCGCGGCCGGCGTTCTTCTTCCCGGCGGTCGGCTTCGGCTTGGCGGGCGCCTTGGGCTCCGGTTCCGCGGGCCGGGCCGGCGTCTCGGCGGGGGCCGTCTCGGGACGGGTAACGGACTGGGGCACCATGGCCGGGGTGCCCTCGAACATGGGCCTGGGCAATTCGGTCTTCAGTTCCTCGGTCTCCATGCCGGGCTCGACGCCCTTGGAAACGACGGGGCCGTCCTGGGCCCGGATGCCGGCCTGCTCCTCCGCCGGCGCCTCGCCCGTGGGCCGGCGGGCCGCGCCGGACTCGGCGTCCTTCGGAAGGCGGAGTGGACCTCGTGCGGCAGCGCCCAGACGGCGGGCGTCCTCGTTCCCCTCCGCCGCGTCGTCGCCATCGTAGTAGTACCCGTCAGCGGGAACACTCATCTCCGCCGAGGGGCCCTCGCTCGACGGCAGGCCGAGTTGCAGCAAGCCGGCGAAATCAAGGGCCAATCCCACAGCGCCGTGATCAAAGTTCACACCGCCCGTCCCGTAGTACAGGGCCCCCGCCACGTTCGCGACGGCGAGCGGCGGCGGCTGGACCTCGTGGGTCACCACCGTGCCCTCGGTCCGGACGACGCGGTACCCCGACGGCGGATACAGGTGCCAGACGAGGTCGGCCGCGGGTACCTCGCGTGCCTCGGCCCCCTCGGCGGCATGGAGGAACAGCCGCGGCGCCACCGCCTGCGTGCCCTTCCAGAATGCCAGGCCCGACACCGGCGACGCGTACACGACGCGGAGGTCGCGGGTTTGGCCGGCCCCGCCGCCCGGCAGGTTCAACAGGAGCCGCTCGCCCTCCCGGCGCGGCTTGACGGGCCGACCGTCCAGCGTGGCCGACCACAGGGTCGAGTCGGCCGGCAGCCGCACGTCCAGGAACAGCGACTTGGTCTTCAGGAGGAACCGGGCGGCGGTCTGGGCCAGACCGTCGGCCGACAGGACCGTCGCCAACTCCGCCCGCTGGACGACGGCCGGCGGCAGGCCGAGCCCCGGATGCTCCGTCACGGAGACGCGGACGGGCGGCGGGTCGCCCAGGAACCCGTACGCCCCGAGGAGGCGGCGGCCGGCCTGGTACTCCGCGTCGACGAGTTCGCCGATGTCGACCTTTCGCGGATGCTCGGTTACGCGCACGTCAAGTTCCGCGCTGCCTTCCACCGCCACCAGGCCGGACTGGTACGCCACGCCGTCGGCGCGGACGAGCGGCAGGGCGAGGTCCTTGGGCTCGAGTTCCTCCAGGCGCTGCTCGAAGTCGACCGCCAGCCGCACCGTGCCGCGGCGCGGCCGGGCCAGCATGGCGGTCCATCGGCGGACCCGGTCGTCGCCCTCGCCGACGAGTTCGCTGGCCTGTTCCTTGATCCGGGCGCCGCCGAGACCGCGGATGGCGAGCGCCGCCGGCGTCTCCGCCGGCAGCACCAGCGACAGCCGCCGCGCCCGCGCCCGGCCGACCTCGTAGGTGATCTCGTAATGGGCCGCCAGGGCGTCGCGCTCCACCCGGAAGAACGAGAACGTCTGGGCGGTCATGCGCGGCTCCTCGCGGCGGACCGACAGCCGCGCCCGGTACGGCGGCCGGTCGTATCGGTACGCCAGCGACGCCGAGGTCCCCTCCAGGCCGAACCGCTTCTTCTCGTTGGCGTCGAGCGGCAGGAGGCCCTCCAGGGCGTCCGGACGGACGAGGAGGTCGTCGCGGGCCTCGACGGCGATGGCGCCGGTGTCGCGGACGGCGACCTCGTCGCCCTGCCCGGCCCGGAGGACGGCGAAGACGGGGAACTCGACCGTGCGCGTGCCGCCGTCCCATTCGCCGAACCAGCCGTCCGGCACGTGCCGGGCCTGGAAGAAGACGCGCCGCTCGGTGCCCGGCGCCGCGCCGCTCGGCAGGCGGACGTGGATGCGGCTGCCGCCGTCGGCGCCTTCGTACCGCTGGAACGGAATCGCGTTGCCCTGGGCGTCGGTGACGGCCGTGACGTCCCAGCCGGCGGGGGCGGCAAAGTCGAAGGCGAACCGTTTCTCCTGCTCCGGCACGAGGGCGAAGCCGCCGCTCACCGTGAGCCCGGCGTCCGCCAGGACCGCCAGGACGTTCGTCGTCACGAGGAGTCGTGCCGGCGGCCGGACCATCCGGGCCGACAATGCCAGCGCCGCCTGCGGCGCGTAGTAGGCGGCCACCGGCCGAATGCGTGCCGCGCCCGGCTGGGGCTCCAGCACGGTCGCGGGCAGGGCCCGCGTCAGGACGGCCGTGTCGATGGGAATCAGGCCCTCCGTCTCCAGCGCCTCGGCCTTGAGGCGCTCCTCGACGGCCACGCCCACGACCGACACGTGCCCGACGACGTCGAGCGGCTCGAACCGCGCGAGCGACCAGTCCGCGAGGTCCGGCGCCGTGCGGACGGCCGAGAGGTTCAGGACGGTCGTCTCGGTGGTGTCCTCGCGGAGGCGGACGTCGAGCACCCGCCGGCCGCCCTCCTCCTCGATGGCCCAGGCCGAGAGGTTCGGCGTCCGCACGTCGGTCACGTCGAAGCCGTCGGGGACGGCGAAGCGGAACCGGCCGACCGCGCGGTGCAGGATCTCCATCGAGACGGTGGCGTGGAGCCGCTCGTACGCCGCCGTGACCTCGTCCAGCAGGACGCTGCGGGCCACGACGACGCGGTCGCGGCGCAGGAGACGGCTGTTGAGCGTCATGACGAGCGTCACCTGGCCGGCCTTGGGGAGGATCTCGATCCGCGTGACCTCGGCCTGCTCGTCGAAGACGCGCGAGGCGACCGGCGCGCCGGCCTTGACCTCGACGTCGCCGGGCACCGTCAGCCGCATGCGGGAGGCGGGCGGCACGGGCAGGCGGAACGAGAGCGTCTGACGGGCCGCCGTCGTCTCGACCGGCGCCACGACCTGGAGCGACAGTTCGTGCGTGCCGACGCCCTGGACGAAGAGGGTCAGGCGGCCGTCGTCGGCCAGGCCGATGGGCGCGGGCTTGCCGTCGAGCATGGCCGACCGCAGGCCCACGCCGGCCACGTCAAGGCCGACGGCGTGCAGGCCTTTCGCCAGGACCGAAAGGGTGACCTTGCCGGTGATTTCGGCCCGGCCCTCGCCGAGGGTGGCCTGGTAATCGGCCGAGGCGACCAAGGCGCTTCGCGGCGGTCGGCGTTCGTCTTCCTTCTCGGCCCGCTGCCGGAGGGACTCGTACTCCTTGCGCGAGAGGAGGACACGGTTCGGGTCGCCCTGGAGGATGGGACTGAGGTCCTCGAACGGGACGTAGAGTTCGCGGATGATTTCAGTCGCCGTCTTTGGTGCGGCAGGTGCGGAGACCCGCCGCGCGGCATTGGCGTCGGCCTTCCCTGCCGCGGCCTCGCCCGCCGCCAGGGCGAGCAGGCAGACGGCCACAGCCGCCCCCGCCGGCGCCGGTCGTGGAAGGAGGTTACGCATCGGCCGGCCCTCCTTCCTTCTTGTCGTCCTCGGCCTGTTCGGCGTCCTCGGCGTCGTCGTCGGCCGACGCCTCGGGCGGTTCTTGTTCAGCAGACGCCTCGCCCTCGGCCGGGGTCCCGGGCGGTGGCTCGGCCTGCGGTCCGGCCGGACGGGCCTGGGCCCTGAGGCGGGCCAGCCGCGCCTCGCGGGCCTCGCGGCGGGCTTCTTTGCGGGCCCGTATGTCCGGGTCGCGCGGACGCGTCACCGCCAGATACCACACGACCCAGATGACCAGAACCAGGAACGCCGCCGACACGAGGACCCAGTCGGCCACCTGGTGGGCAAACGCCGGGGCGAACACGCCGAGCAGCACCAGGGCCGCCACCAGCGCCCCCACCGCCACGCACCGGACCGTCCAGGGGGTGAAGTTCAGCACGAGGCCCGCCACGAGGACCACCGCGAAGACGAGGACGGCCAGCGTCCGGCTGCCGACGGCGTAGACCCTCAGGTTCCCCTCGGGCGGCGGGGCGGGCTGGAGCGTGGAGAAGAGGTGATGGTGCCCGTCGGTGGCGAACGTCTGGCCGGGATTGCCCTCGACGCTCAGCCCCTCGGTGACCCAGCGGATGAGGTCCTCGCTATGCCGCCGGGCGACGGGCCGCCAGCCCAACTCATCCTCATAAAAGCGCCAGACCATCTCTTCGGTCCAGGGTCCGGCGGCGCCGACGTAGTCCCATCCCTCCCGGCCGCCGGGCAGCCACACGGAGAGGTACACGCGCTGGACGGCGGGCTCTTCCGGGAACGAGGGCATCGCCAGGTCCAGGCCGCCATGCGCCTCGTCGAGAATGTACCGCAGTTCCAGGAGGAACGGCGCGTCGGGCTTGAGGCCGGTCAGGGGGACGTAGACGGTGCGGCCTTCGTCGCCGCCCTCCTCCAAAGGAACCGGCCGGCCGTTCAACCGCAACGGTTCGCCGTGCAGTTTCCTTCCGGCAGGCATGTCCATCCGCAACCGCTGGCGGGCGCTGCGGGCCCGGTACAGCGCCTGGACACTGACCTGCTCGTTCCGGGCGATGACCATGCGCACGAGGGCCCGCTCGATGCTCGTGTGCTTGATCTCCTCCAGGCGGTACATCGTGGCGACGACCGTCAGGGCCCACGCCTCGTGGAACTCGAACGCGCGGGCGGCCCGTTCGACGGAGGCCCCGCTCATCAGGTCGTGCTGCGGGTCGATCGGGCGAAGGCCCGTCACGAGTTGCTTGTCCTCGGCCGGGCGCACGTCGATGGACTCGGCCTTCGCGAGGACGATCTGGCCCCAGGCGCGGTCGACGTCGCGCGGCAGGAGGCGCGGGACGGTCAGGTTCACGCTCTTTCCGACGTCGAGTTTCTCGATCTTCTCCTCCCACTGGAGGGTGACCGTCTCGTCGCCCATGAACTCCGTCTCGCCGCTCAGGCGCCAGGCCACGTAGCCCTCGGCCAGGTCGTCCGGGGCATCGTCGTCGGGCACCTGCTCGTGGCGGACCGAGAGCGGCGTGACGCGGATGTCCGGCGCCAGGGCCTCCGGCACGTCGATCCGCACCGTCTTGACCCCGCTGTACCGCACGTCGTAATGGAACGTGGCCGTGTACTTGACCACGCCCGAATCGATCCGCGCCACCAGCAGTTGCCGGACCGTGACGTGGGGCTTCCGCCGCTCGGCCGAGAGGCCGAACGCGACCGGCTCGTCGGTGTAGGCGAAGGCGAGGACCGGCCGCTCGTCGCCCTTGCGGCCCTGCCGCATGTGCTGCGTGGCTTCCTGGTACGTGATGGTCCGCAGGCCCTCGGTCTCGCCGGGGTTGACGCGGAGGCTCTCCGGCGCGTAGACGACCAGGCGGCCGGTCTCGTGCTCGACGGTGCCGGGCGCCACGCGCGGCAGGGGCAGCGGGATGTCCGCGGCCCGGCCCGTCGGCTCCAGCAGGTCCGGCTCGGCCAGCGACCGGTGCAGATGGACTTCCAGGGCCACGCGGCCGAGGGCCTTCCGCGACAGGTCCACCGCCAGGCGCGTCTCGTCCGGGCCCTCCAGGTGATGGGCATCGACCTGGGCGGCCGCCGCCTGCCCCACCTTCAGGCCGCGCACGCTACGGACCTCGAACCCCTTCGGCACGTCAAACTCGAACCGGAACACGCCCGCCCGCTCCACGGTGAAGACCGTCACGAGGTTCACCTCGAGCGATTCGGTGCCGAGGTGGGCCTCGACGAGCGACTCGGCAAGGATGCGCGGCTGGACCTTCTCCACGCCCAGCGTCAGGGCGAACGGGAGGGCGGCGTACCGGTACGAGAAGTCCCACTTCTCCTTGGCCAACGGCCCCGGCAGTTCCGACGGGTCGAGTTGGAGCAGACCCGTCCGCGAGACCGCCTCGGCCCTGAGGCCCGACGCCACCCGGACCACCACCACGCCCTGCTGCCGGCCGACGCCGAGGGCCCGGATGACGGGCACCTGGACCTGGTCGGCCCCCTCGGCGCTGAACTTCTCGAGTTCCAGCACGAGGTTCTGGTCCTTCTTGGCGGGCTCGAAGAGTTCCACCGTCACGGTCTGGACGTCGTCGCCCGCTTCAACGGACCACTCGCGGACGTTCGGGTCGAAGACGCCGGCCACCTTCGCGTCGGCGGGCACCTCGACCTGGAGGCGCGAGAGGGCGGCCCGGCGGATTTCGTACGCCAGGTCCGCCCGGGTCCGCACGATGCCTTCGTCGAGGCGCGTCTGCTGTCGGACCTCGACGCTGGCCAGGGCGGCCAGGCCCTTCGCCCCCTCGGCCTTGGGCGTCCACTCGATGCGGACGGTGGGAGCGGCGCCGACGAACGCCCGGACCACCGTCTGGCCGGCGCCGGCCTCGGCCGGCGGGACCTCGGTGGCCGCCAGCAGCGGATGGATGTTCACCTCGACGCCCGCCTCGGGAATCCGGACCTCCCACCGGCTGACGGGCGCCCGCGGGCTCTGGATGGACACGCTGTTCTGCCCCGGCGCCTTCGTGTACGCCTTGGCCAACGAGAGGGAGAGGTCGAGCCGCTCGGGCGCCTCGCCCTCCTTCTCGACCAGGAGTTTGTACCCCGCCTTGGCGTCGGCGACGATGCGGGCCGGCTCCTGGCCGAGCGTCGCCCCCGTCAGGGCCACGTCGCCGAGGCGGAGGGGAACCTCGACCCATCCCTCCTTCAGCACCTCGATGCGGACGGTCGCCTCGACCGTGACCACGTCCTCGGAGACCGTGGCGACGGCCGAGACCTCCGTGACGAGGGCGTCGACGGGCGGCTTGGCCTCGGGGGGCGGGGCGGCCTGCGCGCGGGCGGCCTTCCAGAGTTCCTGGAACTTCTCGTACGGCAGGAAGACGCCGCGGCCCTCCTTCTCGAAGACCTCGCGGAGTTTCTCGTAGGGGATGTAGATGCTCTGCTCGCGGAGGGCCTCCGCCTCGTCCGCCTCGGCCGCCGGCCCGGCGGGGGGCCTGGCGGGCGCCGCGGCGGCCACCGGAACGGCCGCCACCGCCAGGCCCATCGCCAGCGCCACGACCATCTGCCAGGTTCGAACACGTGACATGGTTCGGTTCCTCGAAAACGGGTGCACGGGCGTCCCGATAGGGGCCATACGCTCCTCCGGACATGGGCGGGTATCGCCTGTGGGGATAGACGCAGCCCGCCGCTCCAGGGTTCCGGCATTTTCAGGTGTGCGCGGCAGGCCCGCTACAAAAAACGGCTGAAAGGCAGGCAATCGGCCATCGGTATTCGGCAGCAGGCGAACGACGAACGGCAAAGGCAACCACCACGACCTCGGCGCACCGCACGCCACATTCAGCCGCCAACACTACAACGCTAACTCGTGCGCGGCAAGTCTCCATACCCGCCGCCTAGCCCTGGAAAGGCGGTTTCGAGCGCGGTGGGCAAGACTGCCCACCGCGCTATCCGCCCGCCTGGGCGCCCGAAGTTGACAAAGCGGCCTTTAAGCGTATGGTTGTTCCCACATCTGCTGAGTAGAAGCGCGTTCCGTCTGCGCGGACTGGGACGACTGGGAGAGAACGAGCGCACGACGCCCCCTGCCCTCCGACCGGCCGAACCGCCGGCGCGGCACTTCAATCCCCAACGCCCGCTCGAAATCGCTTGCAGACCCGCCGCACCCCGGTAAAGTGACGTCCGGCACCCGCGGCACGCTCCGCGGGGCGTGACAGGACCCGCTCTCGGAGCCCGGAACCGATGACACACACCCGCTTCCCCGCCGTCCTGCTCGCCCTCCTCTGCGGTCTGGCACTCTGCCACGCGGCCCATGCCGGACGGTTCCAGTCGTTCACCGAACGCTTCAAGGACAATCCCGACCAGGCGAAGGTCGCGGCGGCGACGTACCTGGGCGGCAAGGGGACCGAGTGGCTCGTCGGCGGCGGGTTCCAGCCCGACGGCACCATCGTCCTGGTAGGCAACGCCCTCGGCCCGACGCTCAGCGCGGCCGGCCGGCGGGCCACCGTCCTCGGCGGCCGCGACGCCCCCGCCCCGCCGCCCCCCCAGCGCCAACCGGAGATGCGCCGCGGCAAGCCCAAGACCCGCAAGGACGGCTCCGTCGTCTACGAGCCGTTCGGATGGGCGACGCCCGGCGGGACGGCGTTCGTCGTCCGCCTCTCCGGCGACCTGAAGACGGTCAAGTCCGTCACGCGTTTCCCGTGGCAGGCGGGCAGCGCCTGCGGGGGCTGCGTGGACGCCTCGGGCGCCATCTACGTGGCCGGACTCGCCTCCGACCGGACGGCGTCCCTGGCGGCCGACGCCAAGGCGCTCAAGACCCCCGCCATCGAATCGAAACTGCCCGAGCGGCACGTGTACCTGGCGAAACTCGCGCCGGACGCCTCGCGCGTGGCGTGGGTCCGGCACGTGACGGGGCCCTCGGCCGCGCCGGACGTCGCCGTCGCGGCGGACGGACCGCTCCGTTTCCGCGGGCCGGACCTCCGCACGTTCACCGCCGACGGCGCCCTCCGCGGGACCACCATCGTGCCCGGCGGACTCAGCGAGAAGATCGCGGTCAACCCGGTCGACGACACGTACGCCTACGGCCACGAACATCACTGGCGGACCGGCCGCGAACCGTGGCGATGCCCCGTTCTGAACATCCACCGGCCCGACGGCTCACTCCTGTATCATCTCTATGACTGGGGCGGACCGTACGTCGGGCTGAACAACCTGCGGCTGGTGTCCGACTCGGCCGTCCGCGAGGTCACCTACGACGCCGACGGCAACCTCGTCCTCTATGCCTGGTCGGACGGCGGCAACAGCGTCATGTACCGCGAGCCGATGGACGTGCGGACGCCGGCGCCGGGTATGAAGGGCCTCGGCATGTCCGCCTGGGGCGCGGGCGTCCTCTCGTGCGCCTACCTCCTGCGGATCGAGACGACGGACTACCACGTGGCGGGCGGCACGCTGTGGCTGGCGTTCCTCTCGGAGCGCGACAAGCCGAACAGCATCTGGATCGACACGCTCGGCTTCGCCGCCGACGGCTCCGTGGCCGCCGGCGGACGGGCCGCCTGGGGACTCATCCAGACGGGCAATCACCTCAATGCGGGCGGCGAACCCGGGGGGCCGTACGTGGCCGTCTTCAGCCCGGACTTCGCTTCCCTGCGGTTCTCCTCGGCCATGAACGCGTGCGGTGCCACCGAGGTCCGCAACAACGACCGGTGGGCGTTCATTACGGGCACGCCGGGCGGCAAGCCCGTCCTGCTCGCCGTCGGCGGCGCCGCGAAGGAGGAAGAGG
Source organism: Phycisphaerae bacterium (assembly GCA_046483505.1). Lineage (GTDB taxonomy): Bacteria > Planctomycetota > Phycisphaerae > FEN-1346 > FEN-1346 > BS750m-G62. The sequence goes on along the minus strand of JAWODB010000068.1, from coordinate 14,219 downwards.
GCTACAACAAGGGCAAACCCGCGCCGACCGTCGGGGCGGTCCAGCCGGCGTTCGGCGGCGGATACACCGACGGCCACGCCCTGCTTCTGGACCTGAGTCGATAACCGGACGGGTTCGTACGCAAACAGGAGTCCGACATGCGCAAGCGACCGGCTCTCGTGCTGCTGGCCGTCTTCCTCGCCGCCACGGCGTGCCGGGCGGATAAGAAGAAGTCCACGTTGCCGCCCGCCGGCACGACGTACTCCCTCTCGGCCGATTACCCGCGGTACGTGACGGCCGACATCGAGTTCCGCGACGCCGCCGGCAAGAAGTGGCCGACATTCGCCTACGGCAAACCGGCCGACGGCGGCACGTTCGTGTACGATCCGAGCCGGCCGAAGGCGTCCTTCGCCCTCGTCTGCGACCGCATGTGCCAGCCCCGCGGTGACCAGAGCCGTCGCATCCTCGGCGAAACGATCGTCGACGAGAAGCCGCCCGTCATCACGTTCACCGTCAAGTCGCTGGGGCCCATGCGGACGGAGACGATCGAGTATACCGACCGCAAGGGCCGGACGAAGACGCGGGAGGAGACGTGCTGCGACGCCGACGCCGTGCTGGCGGTCGGGTCGCATGCCGTGCCCGTCAAGGCGCGGTTCACGATACGCATTCCCGGCCGGCACGAAAAGGAGACGGCGTACCTGGAGGCCACGTTCACCGTGACGGGCCGGGCGCTGGGCCTGAAAGCCCCCGGCTCGACGGGGCCGATTGAGGTGCGGGCGGCCGTCAGCGCCTATCCCACGAAGACGGCGCCGCCGAAGAAGAAGCGCTGACCACCCGCCGAGGGTTCCCCTCGCACCTTGCCGGCCGGCGGCGTCCGGGCCTATAATCGCCGAACCCGGGCAGCGTGCCGTCCGCGGCACGGCCCACCGCGAAGCGAGGAGGACCACGATGAACCTCAAGGACTACTTCGAGAACCGCCAGGGCCTCGGCGTGCTGGCCACCGCCGACGCCGAGGGCAAGGTCGACGTGGCCGTCTACGCCCGGCCCCACGTGACCGACGACGAGACCGTCGCGTTCATCATGGCCGACCGCCTGAGCCACGCGAACGTCCAGGCGAATCCCCACGCGGCCTACCTGTTTCACGAGAAAGGGCCGGGGTACGAGGGCGTGCGGCTGCACCTGACGAAAACGGGCGAGGAAACCTCGCCGACGAAGATCCAGGAAGTCCGGCGGCGGACCACGCCCGACATCTGCAAGGGCGAGGAGGGCGCGCAGCGGTTTCTCGTCACGTTCCGGGTGGACCGCGTCCGACCGCTCATCGGCGACGGCGAGGTGGAATGAGGCCGTTCATAGCGCTTCAGGTTCGGATGGAAGCGCGGCGGGTCTCCGTAGCCGCCGCGCCTACCTGCGTGCGGCGCCAACGACCGGCGACGTACCGTCGCCGGCTCAACGTTGCGGAGTGGGAGTTCATTCATGCCGCAGGTCCGCATCACGGTCGTCAAACGGCTCGACCGCGACGCGATTCTCGCCGACGTCGACCCCGGCTGCTCGTGCCGCGGCGAGGCACGGTGCGATCGCTTCGAGGAGGGCCAGACGTTCCTGGCCGAGTACACCCGCATGCCGGAGGGGTTCTGTCCGGGCGCGTGGGCGGACCTGTTCCGCTACGTCGTCGGCCTCCAGTCCGGGGCGGACTACCCGTGGATGAACGAGGCGGGCACGGTCCTGGCGTGTTGCAACGACGGGTTCCGGCCGGTCATTTTCCGGCTGGAGCGGGTACAGTAGCGGGCGCGCCGTGTCGTTGTTGAGCCGGCGACCGAAGGTCGCCGAGAGGCGCCGGCTGGCATGGTCACCCGCCGCTGGGTGACCACCAGTTCCCGCGCGGTGGCCCTCCCGGGCCACCGCGTCGAAGTACCAACGAACGGCGACGTGCCGCCGCCGGCTCAACGGGAGCCCTGCCATGCGCGGCAGGCCGGGAGGCCCGCCGCGCGGCAATTCCCCCATGGCCACGCGTGGCGTGGCCGTGCCACCCGCAGGCTCAACACGCCTCGGGGTCCGCCTCGCGGTGGAGGCGCAAGGTCAGGCACCGCAGGCTGCCCCCGCCGGCGAGCAGGGCGTCCGGGTGGTACAGGACGAACTCCACGCCGCGGCGTTCCAGGCGGCGGCGGGTCTCGGGAAGGAGCGCGATGTCGTAGTGCAGGATGACGCCGGGCTCGAGCGGCACGAAACTCGTAGCCCAGCGGCGCTGCTCATCGCCGGAGACGTCAACGATCTCCACGCCCCGCTCCGCCATGTGCCGGCGGAAATCGATCTCCCGCACCTCGTCGCGGGTGTGCAGTTCGGCCGAGAGGAACGCCGGCAGGTACGCCAGCGCCAGATCGTGGTCCACGCGGTTGTAGATCATATCGGGATGCATGAAACGCCGGGCCTGGGGCACCCGGACGTGGATCACCTCGGGAAAGATCTCCAGCGCCCGCGGGAGGAACCGGCCGATCGTGGCCGCCGTATGGCGCTCCGTGTCGGCCACCAGGAGCGTCTCGGGCGAGAGGAGCAAGCACCCCTCGAAGGCGTCGTCGGGCCCGTCGAAGGCGTGCGCGAGGGGAATGCCGAGGGCCTCCAGTGCCTCGCCCACGAGGTCCGCCTCGCCGCGCCGGGCGCGCGTGGCCATCCGAGACAGGAACGCCCCCCGGCGGCTCACCACGGCCGTATCGTGCAGGTAACTCAGGTTCGGCAGACGGGCGATCCGGGCGTGGCCGTCCCGGAGGCAGTCGCCGAGTTCCACCACCTCCACGCCGAGCGACTCCAGCAGGTCGCGGTACCGGTCGTGCTCGTCGGCGAAGCGGGCGACGTCGGGCACGCCGTCGAAGAGCCACCGGCGGTAATTGCCCTCGGTGACCAGCCGCAGCGCCTCGCCGGGCCGATGGAGCATGACGCGGCGAAGCCGGCCGAAGGACTCGCACCCGTAATCGACCGCGGCGTCGGCCTCGATCGGACTCATCGGCCTCTCCAGGGGTCTATCGCACGAGGATAAGGAGATTCGACTTGGTGGCGTCGGTGAACGCTTCGACGATCCTGAAGCGGGCTTCCTGCACCCATCGGAACACCTGCCGGCGCGTGTGCTTGTAGGTGAAGCCCATGTGCACCACGTCGCCGGCCCGCAGCCGGACGGGCCCCTCGGGAAACGCGACCTCGGCGTCGCGGAGCACCTCGACGGACTTGCGGGTCCGCCACGTCGGCCCGAGGCGCGTCGGCACGCGGACCAGGCGGAGGGCGAAGCGGCCGGCGTCCTCCGGCAGGCCCCGGGCGGTCAGCGGGCCCAGGTTGAACCGCGCGTTCTCGGCCGACCGGTAGGCCCGCTCCACCGCCTGCCGCCACTCCGCCTCGCGTTCCTCGGCGGCAGGTCCCAGGCTGCAATCGAACAGGAAGAGGTCCGACGGTCCGAGGTCCGCCCGGACCCGCTTCAACAGCCGGTCCGGCTCGAAATTCGAGAACGTGTTGCCCAGCAGGCACACGAGGACCGGCGGCCGGACGTGGCGGCGAAGGCGCGGCCAATCCTCGATACGGGCCGTCGCCCCCATCGCCTCCACCGGCAGGTCCGCCACGGTCTCCAGCGCCGCCTCGACCAGCGGGCGCGACACGTCCGCGGCCAGGTACCGGCGGCCGGCGTCGGCCGGCAACGCTTCAAGGAGAATCCGTTCCTTGTCCCCGCGGCCGACGCCCAGGCCGACCACGCTCGCGCCGGCGGGCACGTGCGACGCCACCGCCGAGGCGTGGTCGCGCAGCAGGTCCGTCAGGTCGGAGGCCACGTCGAACGACGGCGAGCCGTCCAGGTCCAGCCAGTGGTCGGCCCCGTCCGATCCGAGGTAGAGGAACGCGTCGGGCATCTCGCCGCGGGCCAGGTACGCCCGCAGCGAGGCTTCGAGGTCGTCTTCGTCGAGCAGGTCGATGATGGTCATGGGACGGTCGCCCCTGCGGCCGGCTTCGCACACTGAAGGCACTCGCCCCGCAGGGCCACGTGGGGCGGCTTGCCCGCGTTGACGCCCACGGCGTAGGCGTAGCCGCGGCAGCCGATGCACTCGTCCAGGTGCTCGCAGCCGCCGCACTTCCCTTCCAGGTGCGCGTCGATATGCCGCACGTAACGGAACAGCGGCGAGGTGTAGATCTCGCCCAGGGTCATCAGGCCGGTGTTGTAGGGATACGTGCCGTCCACCCGGAGGTCGGGATGCTCGTCGAACTTCGTCGGCGCGCACGGCCGCACGTTCCCCTCCAGCGTCACGTACAGGCTGTAGAGATGCTGGAGGCACCCGCTGCCGGCCAGGGGCGTGTACGGCAGCCAGTCGTAACCGAAGTCTTCCTGGTCCAGGTGCAGCAGGTCGAACTTATACTGCTGGATGTCGGCGGTCTCGAGACCCTGGTCCGGCAGGGTTTCCTTGGCCCGGCCGGTGGGCGTGAGGACCTCCATGTTGGGGAAGATGTTCCGCTCGCGGCAGAAGCGCCAGATGTCGGCGATCTCGTCGCGGTTCATGCGGCAACTGACGAACGATGCCCCGAGGCGCAGGCGGCCGGGATCGTCCGGCCGGCCGAAGCCCGCCTCCAGCAGCTGCTCGATGCCGCGCCGCATGCGGTCGGACGCCCCGTCCATGCCGGCCAGGAAGTCCTGGCGGTCGGCCCGGAGGCTGTCGAGTTTCGTCATGACCGAGGCACCGCGATCGAACAGGAACGCCGCCAGGTCCCCATCAACGGCCAGGCAGTTGCTGAAGACCATCGGCACCATGCCCAGTTTGTGGATGCGGCCGATGAGGTCACGGAAGCGGGGATGGATCGTCGGCTCGCCGCCGCCGATGACCACGATCGACGAGGCGCCGAGCCGGTACGCCTGCTCCACGCGGTCGAGAAGCACCTCGTAGGGGCCCACGGCGTCCGGATCGACGCCGCTCTCGGCATAGCAGTACCGGCACCGCAGGTTGCAGGTCCGATTGGTCTCCAGGCGGATGGCGAGCAGGCGGCCGTCGTCGCGGGCCCGGTACGCCTCGGCCGGGGCATAGGTGTACCCGACGAGAATGGGCGGAGGGCCGGCGGTGCCCGAACGGTTTCCGTCTTCCGCGCGGTGGGATCTTGGCATGTTCATGGAGTGTCTCTGCGAAACCGGCGGCACGCGTTGCCCCTCGCGGGACCGGCGTTGGTCCAGTCCCGATTATAAATGGGCGGCGGCGCGGGCGAACAAGAGGCTTCCCACATTTTGCGTGCGTCGCCGGCTGACGGGGTTACCAGCGAGCCGGGACGGTCAGGATTCCGTCGGCAGGCCGGCCTCCTGCCAGTCCTCCTTGCCGGCCACGTACTCGAGGACGTTTTCGTAGCCGAGGGCTTCGAGGCGTTCGGCGGCCTTGCGGCTGGCGGGGCACTCGGTGTTGGCGCAGTAGGTGATGACCGGGGTCCGTTTGTCCGGCACGGCCTGCCGGACCTTCTCGTCGAACTCCTCGTCCACCGGGACATTGATGGCGCCCGGCAGGTGGGCCTTCTTCCAGTACTCCATGGGGAGGGCCTCGATCAGCACAAAGTCGCCGTCCTGGTCCATCCGGGTCTTCAGTTCATCGCGCGTGATGGTCTGCATGGGCTTGCTCCTTGCCGTGCGATCTCGTCAGGATTCCCTTTGTTCGCCTATGCTACGGCGTTTGGAGCCGCCGGCAAACCGGGTCGACGTGCAGAACGAGGTGGCAAGGACGCCCAAAAGGCCCTGAGAGAATCCCCGACGCCGCGAACCGCCGGCGCAGCGTCGAGGCCGAAGCCGCCGGCGGATGAAGAGCAGAAACACCCCGTCCGACCAAACGCCGGGGCAACGGGGGAGGGTGTTTCTGCCGGACCTCGACGCGCGGCAGAAGCAGGGTACGCCGCGCCTCCAACGCCACGCAGCAAGACGTGCCATACTCTGGAGGGGTGCGCCCGGGGTGACTCGAACACCCGACCTGCGGTTTAGGAAACCGCCGCAGGATTCCGTAAGTGCCGATGAGACAGAAACTTGCAACGATCCCCGCCAGCGCTTGGCGCTCTGCTTGGCGCGGATTTCCGAAAACTGGCCCGATCTGGCGGCCGTCGCGAAGGCATGGCCGGACCTGCCCGCGGCCGTCAAGGCGGGCATCGTGGCGATGGTCAAGGCGGCCGACGCGGGACGTGACAGGGACACCGCCTGAGGGGGTTTCTACACTCAGCGTGGACGCAAAAAGGGAGGCGGCAGCCGTGGCCTACAGCCCTGAGGCGATTCGCAGGCGGCGCTGCACGGCACTCCGTAAGGACGGCAAGCCCTGCCGGGCCTGGGCGCTGTGGGACGACCCCCGGCAACTGTGCATGGCCCATGCCGGCCGTCATCACCGCGGGCCGATGCCCGACCCCCCTGCCTGGCGCAAGCCGGAGCGCCGGAACGTGAAGCCGTGTACCTGCCCGGCCTACGCTTGGCCGCACCGTCCCGGCGGGGGGCTGTGCCGCTGGCCCGATCCGCCGCGCTACCGCTGCGCGACGCCGCCGTCTACGCACCGGCCCGGCCGGTGGCGGCCGCCCCGGTGCCTGACCCGCCAGGGCATTCACACCTGGAAACAGGCGCAGGCGCGGGGCGTTTGGTGACGCTGAGACCGTTTCGCGCACGATCTCTGCCGGGGACGATGCCGGAGTCGCCCCGCGCGTCGTTCGGCCGCGAGAGGCCGCGCAGAAGCACCCTGGCGCGCTCAGGCGGCACGTCAGCAGGCGGGCGGACCCTCAGCCGGTGCCGCGCAAGGGAGTTTCACGACACCCTAAAATGGGACGTGGGGGGCCGCAGGGGGTTTTCGGGGGACCCTGAGGGGGGACTCCCAGCAACCCTAAGAAGGGGGTTTTCGGACACCCTAAAAAGGAACGGGGCGGGACACCGTGACCCCCGGAACAGGCCGTGAGGGGGTTTTTCGCCCCCCCAAAAAACGCGCGCGAACGCGCGCGGGCACGCGTAGGGGTTGTGAGATTCTGTCACTGGGCCGCCCGATGATGCCGGGAAAGGCCATGATAGAGTTCCGGGACAGCCGGCGCGCGGGCGCGTGGGAGCGCAGGTTTGTCAAGTTCTGTTACCCTGTGGGTCGCCGTTCCCCCGCCTGCCGTTGACAGTGGCTGGCCGCCGCCGCGCCGCCGTGAAAAAGCGCGACCCCCCTTCACCCCCCAAGCGGGCCGGGGCTTCCATCTAAACAATACGCCCTTCAGTCTCGGTGGGATTTGAACTCCATGCAGGAAGCTCGATATGATCGACCAGAATGACCCTTGGGTCTGCAAGTCATTTGCGGGCCGGTCCGCGCGCGACGCACAGCACGCGAGCCGGAAGAACCGGGCACGTCAGAAGCGGCGGGAGTCGCGGCGCGGAAATGGACACGGAAAGGGCAGGGAAAAGCCATGAAACGGGGAGCAATTGCCCCCGAAAATCTGGCCGTCCGTGCAAAAAGGGGCGTCACTTCATTCCGCCAGTGTGGCAACGCTCTAAGTGCCTATCAGGCAGCCACTTACGTTGTACATCTGATCGTGTGACCGGAGTCCCAATGAGATGCAAAGACGTAAACAATACGAGGTTCACGGTCATTTGGCCGTACCCGGGCGGTCGCATCCTGAAGGTGCCGGACCCGGAGGGAAGGGAGATCCACGGCGCAGAACGCCGTGAGATCGTGCTTTTCGTGCGGGCCGAAGCCAAGCGGCCGCGGCGGCGGTGATGGAGGCGGGCCCGTATCTCGGGTAGGGGCGCTCTCGGGGTTCAACTCTTGAAATCGGTATGGTTCCGCGGTGTAATCGACGCGAGCCCTAATGCTCATGCGCGGCCTCCCCACGGGAGGCTGGGCGAGCATACTCCCAAAGAAGACGGGACAATCGATGAGAGCCACTGAAGCCCGACTGCTTGATTTCCTGAAGAAGGCGCCACAGTTTGTCATCCCAATCTATCAGCGGACGTACTCTTGGGCGGAGCGGGAGTGTCGTCAGTTGTGGGAGGACATCCTCCGTACCGGCCGTGATGAAAAGATCCCTGCGCACTTCGTCGGGTCTGTCGTCTATGTGGAGAAGGGGCTATACCAGGTTTCCGGCCAAACCCCGCTGCTCGTGATCGACGGGCAACAACGGCTGACGACCGTCTCGCTGTTGATCGAAGCGATGGCGCGCGCCTTAGGCGAGTCCGAACCGGTGGATGGGTTCTCGGCGAAGAAACTGCGCAGTTACTACCTCCTTAACCCCCTGGAAGATGGTGAGCGCAGGTACAAACTCCTGCTTACCCAGACTGACAAGACCACCCTTACAGCGTTGGTGCATCAGAAGCCACCCCCGAGGGAACAGTCGCTGCGGGTGGCGGCCAACTTCGACCTGTTTCAGGAATGGGTGGCTGGCGAGAAAGACGCCTTCTCCTCACTGTGCCACGGGCTTGCAAAACTGATGATCGTGGATATCTCGCTGAGCCGAGGCCAGGACAATCCGCAACTCATCTTCGAGAGTCTCAACTCCACGGGCCGCGAACTCAGCCAGGCGGACCTGATTCGGAACTTCATCCTGATGGGGCTGGAGCCCGAGCCCCAGACGAGGCTCTACAGCCAGTATTGGCGCCCGATGGAGGTGGATTTCGGTCAAGAGGCGTATGCCAAGCACTTCGACAGATTCATGCGTCATTACCTGACGCTGAAGACGGGCGAGATTCCCAACGTGCGTGAGGTGTACGAGGCATTCAAGAAGCATGCTCAGTCTACCAAGGGGGCTGGTGTGGAATCGCTTGTGGCCGACATCCGCGAGTTCGCCGGCCACTACTGCGCCATGGCCTTGGGCACAGAGCCGGACCCGGACCTCAAGGCGGCGTTTCACGACATCCGCGAGTTAAGGGTGGATGTGGCGTTCCCGTTCCTGCTGGAACTCTACCACGACTACAAGCAGGGGTTGCTGTCGAAAAACCACCTTTTGGAGGCGGTTCGCTTACTGGAGGGCTACGTGTTCCGCCGAGCAGTGTGCGGCATACCCACCAACTCGATGAATAAGACCTTCGCGACCTTCACGCGGTCTCTGAAGAAGGACCGGTATCTGGAGAGCATCCAGGCGCACTTCCTCTTGCTGCCGTCTTACCGCCGGTTCCCAAGTGACGAGGAGTTCAGCCGCGAACTCCAAGTCAAGGACCTGTACAACTTCCGGAACCGAAGTTACTGGCTCCGTCGGCTGGAAAACCACGGCCGAAAAGAACACGTGCCGGTAGACGAGTACACCATCGAACACATCATGCCCCAGAACAAGGACCTGTCAGCCGAATGGCAGGCCGAGCTTGGGCCGGAATGGCACCGCATTCAGGAAACCTACCTGCACACGCTCGGTAACTTGACGTTGACGGGGTATAACTCGGAGTACAGCGACCGGCCTTTTGCCGAGAAGCGTGACATGCAAGGGGGCTTTGCCGAGAGCCCGCTCAGGCTCAACCAAGGTCTGGGAGGCGTTCAGAAGTGGACCGAGACGGCCATCATCGACCGGGGCAAACGACTGGCGGCGCAGGCCGTGGGTGTTTGGGTTGCTCCCCAGGTCGAGCCTGATATCCTTGAGGCTTACAGACCGAAAGCGGCGGAAGCCAAATACAGCATAGACGATCATCCACACTTGGCGGCCGGCCCTTTACGGCCGGTATTTGATGAGTTCCGCAAACAGGTGCTGGCGCTGGACCCGTGCGTGACCGAGGAGTTTCTGAAACTCTATGTGGCCTACAAAGCCGAGACGAACTTCGTGGACGTGGTGCCTCAGGCAAAACGGCTGCGCCTGTCGCTCAATGTGGCGTTCCATGAGATCGATGATCCGAGGGGGATCGCCAAAGACGTGACCGGTCTTGGCCGCTGGGGCAACGGCGACGTGGAAGTCAGTGTGTCGTCTGTCGAACAACTCCCATACGCTATGGGGCTGGTCCGCCAGTCGTTTGAAAAGCAAATGGGGCCGACAAGCGATACATGACCGGTCACACGCGAGCGTTCGTGCGGTGTTCGACCCGAACGGGGCTCTCAACCGCATCTGGTCCATCACGCTCGTATTCTATGCGCTTGCTCACTTGCGCAACGCCCCGCGGCAGGTTTGATGCGGAGAAGCACGGCGCCGTATGGCGGGCCAAGCGCGTTTGTCCCTCGGCCAAACCAGGGTGACGTATCTGAGTCGCCCTGCGCTGGTGCTCCCGGTGAGGGGTCCATTGAAAACCCTTGTGTGTAACGCACCAGTGCGTACCATAGATTCCGATTTGTGGCCGTAATCGCAACCCGAGCAGGACCCAGGCCCAAACACCACAGAACGCGTGGGGGGTACGATGCCTGAACGCAGTCCATCATCCGGCCCCGAGACGTTCCTGGCAGACCTCGACCTCCGCCCGCTGAACCTCCCCAACGATCACAATCTGGAACCCGTGGGCCTGGCGCTCGGCCAAGGCCAAGGCGCCCTCGAAGTCGCCGTCATGCGGGCCCCGCGGCGCCCGACCCAGGTGGCCATGCGGACAGTCTGGAAGGCCCGCCAGGGCGGACGTGCCACCCCCGTCCTCCTGGTGGCGTTGTACGACGAGAAGGCCGCGATCTGCGGCGAGCGGGGCGACGAGCCGCCCGTCTACCTCGACCTCGACCGCAACATGGTCGAACGCCTCTGCCGCACGGCCCTCGCCGAACCCGACCGGCACGCGGCGTCCCGCTTCCTGCGGGCCGCGATCCCCGAGGTCGAATCACCGCTGCCCGGTCTCCGCAACGAGGGGTTGTTCGCATTCCATGAACTCGACTGGGACGTGCCGCAGCGCCACGACTGGGCGGAGGCCCAGGACCAAGCCGCGCCGCTACTTGGCCTGCGTGGCACCGAACTCCTGGAGGGCCTCGGCTACGAGGTCGAGCGAACGGCCGGCGCCACGTGCATCCTGCGCGCCGGCAACACCCGGATGGCCGTCGCCGTTCTGCTCGACCGGAACGAATCCTGCGACGTGGCCTCGGAGCGCTTCAGCGGCGCTTCGCCGGTCTCCTACGCCCTGAACAAGGCCGACCAGGAGAACCTCTCCTACGTGGTCGTCAGCCGCGGGGCATCGCTTCGCATCTACCCGACGGCCACCGGCGTCGGCACGGGCGGCCGCGGGCGCACCGAGACCTTCATCGAGGTCCACCTCGATCTGCTTCCCACGGACAAGGCGGGTTACCTGTGGCTGCTCTTCTCCGGCGACGCCCTGGCACGCGAGGGGTCGTTCGGCGAAATCCTGGACCAGTCACACCGCTACGCGGCGGACCTCGGCGTGCGCCTCCGGGAGCGCATCTACGACGATGTCGTGCCGCCCCTGGCCATGGCCATCGTCCGGGCCCGCGACCTCCAGGACCCGACGACCCAGGACCTGGACGACACCTACGAGATGGCCCTGACGGTCCTCTTCCGCCTGCTTTTCATCGCCTACGCCGAGGACAACGACCTCCTGCCGTACCGCACGAACGACCGCTACAAGTCCCGCTCCCTGAAGCAGAAGGCCACGGAACTGGCTGACATGAAGCGGTCGGGCGGTGCGTTCGCCACCGGCGCCACGCTCTGGCGCGAGATCGCGGACCTCTGCAAGGCGGTCAACGAGGGGCAGCCCGAATGGGACGTGCCGCCCTACGACGGCGGCCTCTTCTCGGAGGATCCCCAGCATTCGCTCGCCGGCGCCGAACTGGCGGCCATCAGCCTGCCGAACGAATCGTTCGGCCCGGCGCTCACGAACCTGCTGGTGGAGGAAACGAATGAGGGCATCGGGCCGGTCGATTTCCGCAGCCTCGGCGTGCGCGATTTCGGCACCATCTACGAGGGGCTGCTCGAGAGCGAACTCTCCGTCGCCGAGGTCAACCTGGTCGTCGAAAGACGCGGCCTCTACTTCCCCGCCGAGGAAGGCGAAGCCCCCAAGGTCCGGGCTGGCGAGGTGTACCTGCACAACGCGGCCGGCGCCCGCAAGGCCACGGGCAGTTACTACACCAAGGACTTCGCCGTCGAGCACCTGCTGAACCACGCCCTCGAACCCGCCCTGGCGGAGCACCTGGCGCGGCTCGATGACCTCGACGACCGCCGGGCCGCCGAGGCGTTCTTCGATTTCCGCGTGGCCGACATCGCCATGGGCTCCGGGCACTTTCTCATCGCGGCGGTGGACCACATCGAGCGCGGCCTCGCGGGTTACCTGGCCCGCCGGCGTCTGCCCGAGGTGGTGGACGAACTCCAGCGGCTCCGCCGTGCCGCCCACGACACACTGGGCGACCTGGCCGAAGGGTTGGAGATCGAAGATCACCAATTGCTTCGCCGCCAGATCGCCCGCCGGTGCGTGTACGGCGTTGACCTGAACCGCATCGCGGTGCACCTTGCCCGGCTGTCGCTGTGGATTCACACGTTCGTGCCGGGCCTGCCCCTTTCGTTCCTGGATCACAACATCGTCTGCGGTAATTCCCTCGTTGGGATAGCCACGTTCGACGAGGTGGCTGAACGCTTGAACCTCGACGGCGACGCCGGTCTGTTCGACAACACAGCGGAAGCCCTGGTCGGTAGCGCAGAAGACGCATTGTTGCGGCTGGCGCGACTGTCTGATGCCAACGCCGCCGAGATCGAGCGGGCACGGGAGGCTTTCCATGAGCAGAAGGAGGCCCTCACCGGTACGGCGCGCCGCTTCGATATACTGTCGGCTTCCCGACTTCCCGACTCCGGCATCGGCCTCAACCCGGAAGAACTCCAGAACGACCTCTTTGTCCAGGGAATTCATCGGCGCGCAACGGAAGTCCTGGCGGAAATCCCGCCGTTCCACTTCCCTATCGCTTTCCCTGAGGTCTTCCTCCGTGACCGGGCTGGGTTTGACGTGGTTGTCGGCAATCCGCCGTGGGAAGAGGCGATGCTTGAGAAGGACGACTTTTGGGCCCGTTACCGGCCGGGTCTCCAGTCTCTGCCGCAAACGGAGCAGGAGCGGATCAAGAGGCGCTTGCGGCGAGAACGGCCGGACCTGGTCAACCAGTACGAGCGCGAACTCGGACGGGCCGAGTTGTTGCGGAAAGTGCTCGTCACGGGGCCGTTTCCAGGTATGGGCTCGGGGGACCCGGACCTCTATAAGGCGTTCTGCTGGCGATTCTGGCACTTGGTGTCTGACCGGGGTGGCCGCATAGGGGTTGTCCTGCCGAGATCGGCTTGGTGCGCCAAGGGCTCCACCGCATTTCGTGAGATGGCCTTTGAGGGCGGCGTGGCCGATATCACCTTGCTTCTCAATAATGCCAATTGGGTCTTCCCGGAAGTGCATCCGCAATACACGATTACCCTGACGGCCCTGCACAAGGCGCCGGCGGAGGAGGAGAGGACGGTATCCCTCCTCGGGCCGTTCAGGAGTCGCCAGCGATATGAAACCGGAAAGGATAAGCCTCCCGCCCGCTTCCCGTGTTGCGACGCGCTGGAGTGGACGGACACGGGGGCATTGCCTCTCTTGCCGGCCGAAGGAGCGGTGGAGGTATTCGCCCAGTTGCGCCGGGCCCCACGGCTTGACCGGAACGTCGAGGGCGAGTGGCGGGCGCGGCCGTACACTGAACTCCATGCCACGAACGACAAGGACCTCATGTGCCTCCGGGACAACTGTCCGGAGGGCTACTGGCCCGTGTACAAGGGCGAATCGTTCGACATCTGGCAGCCCGACACCGGCACCTACTACGCCTGGGCCGAGCCCGAGGCGATGAAAGAACACCTCCAGGTCAAGCGCCAGCGCAGCCGTAACCGCCGCCGTTCGCCGTTCAGCGAGTTCCTGGACGCCGCGTGGTTCAACGATCCCGGGACGCTGCCGTGCCTGCATCCCCGGATTGCGTTTCGCGACGTTTCGCGCAGTACTGACAGTCGAACGTTACGGGCGGCCCTGGTTCCGCCCAAGGTCTTCATCACAAACAAAGGGCCGTACTTCCTCTGGCCACGGGGCGATGAGAAAGACCAGGCGTTCCTGCTTGGTGTGCTTTCCTCGATCCCGCTGGACTGGTACGCCAGGCGCTTCGTCGAAACCACCGTGAACTACCATATCCTTAACCCGTTTCCCGTGCCGCGGCCGGGGCGCGATGACGCTCTGTGGCGGCGGACAGTGGAACTGGCCGGGCGGTTGGCCTGCCCGGACGACCGCTTCGGCGAGTGGGCCGAGGCCGTGGGCGTCGAGTGGGGCCCCCTGGAGGCGAACGAGAAGGACAACATGATCTTCGAACTCGACGCCGTCGTCGCCCACCTTTACGGCTTGAGCGAGGACCACGTGC
>JAWODB010000318.1:0-16549 GCA_046483505.1 Phycisphaerae bacterium | reverse complement strand
CTCCGCCGTCACGCCCATGTTCCTCGCCCACGTCGACTGCACCGGATGCCACGTGCAGCCCAAGCCCATCGACGACGATCGGCCCGGCACCGCGACGGTGGCCGTCGCCACCGCCGAGGCGTGCGACGCCTGCCACAAGGACGGCCTCGGGGAACAGATGATTCCCCTGTGGCAGGACAACACCAAAGACCTCTACAAGCAGGTAGAGGCGATGCTGCCCGAGCCGACCCGTACCGCGGCCGACCCCCGGTCCGAACGGCTCGTGGCCGAGGCCAGGCAGTTGCTGACCCTGGTCCGGCTGGACGGCAGTTGGGGCGTCCACAACCCGAAGTACACGCAACGGCTGCTGGAGCAGGCCCGCGCCAAACTGCTCGAAGCCCGGGCGCGCTACTCACGAATGGATTGACGGGGTTGTGGCAGCGCGCCCGCCGGGCTCACAATAGGAATGGAACACGCCGATGACGCAGCCACACGCAGGCGACTCGGGCCGCGCCGGCCGCGCCGTCGTCATCCTGGCGGGAGCGGCGCTGGCCGCGGTCCTCGCCGGTCATCTGAGCGGCAAGCCGGCCGACCCCGAACCCGAGGTCCGCCGACCAACCGAACGCCTGACGAACTGCACCGAGGGGAACTGCCATGCCGAGCAGCGCGATCACCGCTTTCTTCACGGCCCGACCGCTATCGGCGCGTGCGATTCCTGCCACGTCTACGCCGAGCCCGCCAAGCATACCTTCCGGTACAAACGCGAGGGACCCGACCTGTGCGGGTTCTGCCACGTCGGGCAGCAGACCGGCCGATACATCCACCAGCCGATCGAGGACGGCCGGTGCGTGGACTGCCACGACCCCCACGGCGCGGCCAACCGCGAGATGGTCCGGGCCGAGACGGTCGGCGACCTCTGTGCCTCCTGCCATGCCGACGTCATCCGCGGTCGGGAACACGCCCACGGGCCGGTGGCGTCCGGCAACTGCTCCGCCTGCCACAACTCGCACGCCTCGGACTTCGACCACCTGCTCACCGGCGAGGGGCACGACTTCTGCATCGGGTGCCACAAGGAAATGGGCCAGCAACTGGAGCAGGTGACGTTCGTCCATCAGCCGGCGGAGGGCGACTGCCTCCGCTGCCACGCCTCCCACGCCTCCGATCACGTGATGCAACTGAAAGCGGCGCCGCTGAACCTTTGCGTCTCCTGCCATCCGCGGGTCCGCGACGAAGCCGTCGACGCCGAGTACCGGCACACCGTCGTCGTGGCGGGCGAGGCGTGCCTGAACTGCCACACCTCGCACGGCAGCGACCTCGCCCGCCTCCTGCAGGACCATCCCATCGAGGGGTGTCTCGAGTGCCACGCGAAACCGGTCGTGAACCCGCGCGGCCAGATCGTCGAGGCCGTGCCCGAGGTCGCCGAAGAGGGCCTCGTCAAACACGGGCCGATCCGGGAGGGCAACTGCTCCGGCTGCCACCACCTGCACGGCAGCGACATCTCGCGCCTCCTGGCCGAGCCGTACCCAGACTCCTTTTACCAGCCGTACGAAACCGAGAAATACGCCCTGTGCTTCAGTTGCCACGAGAAGCGCCTCGCCACGACCGAACGGACCTCCACCCTGACCAAGTTCCGCAACGGCGATGTGAACCTGCATTACCTGCACGTGAACAAGCCGCGACGCGGCCGCAGTTGCCGCTCGTGCCACAGCACCCACGCCAGCAAGTACGCCGTTCACATGCGGGAGACGGTGCCATACGGCCAGTGGGAGATGCCGATCGATTTCGCCCCCACCGAGACGGGCGGCTCGTGCGCACCCGGGTGCCACCGCGAGGCGGGCTACGACCGGGTCAACCCCGTACCGCCCCCGGATCAGGCCGCCGAAACCGACGAGGCGTCGGCCGACGCCGCCCAAGAGGACGACACCACCGGCGACGTGGGTGAGGCGCCCCCAGAGAAGACACCGGAGAACGGTTCGGAGAAGCCGCAGCAGGAGGCGCCTCCCCGCGGCGACGACAACCCCCGGCCCGAGACGAGCCCGAAACCGAAGAACTCCCCGGACGCGCGGGCGCCCGGCACGAAGGAAAGGTAGACGATGTCAAAACCACACATCTTTCTGCAGGCGTGTCTTCTGGCAGCCGCCGTGGGATTGGCCGTAACCGGCGCCCACGCCGCCGAAGCCGAGGAAGCCGCCGATGACGCCGAGGCCGAGGGCCAGGCGCAGGCCGAAACGTTTCACCTCGGTCCCGTCGAGACCGTCGGGGGCATGTCCATCGAGGTGCCTGCGGGCCACAAACCCGCCGTCCTGCTGTTCTTCATGCCCGGCCAGGACCAGAGCCGCAAGGCCCTCCAGCAGATGCAGTCCGTCCTCGAGGGTAAGTCCGCCTTCCAGCGGGTCGTCATCGTCAGCGGCGAAGACGTGGCCCAACCGGCCCGCACCCTGGCCGAGGAGGCCTCCGGCTCCGTCGTGGTGGACCCGGACTACGGTCTCTCGGACACGATGTCGGTTATGGCCTGGCCGACCACGCAGGTTCTCTCGCCGGACGGCCGGAAGGTGGGGCACCTGGCCGGTCTCCCCAAGTCGTACGCGAAAGACCTGGCCAGTTACCTGCGTTACGCGGCGGGCGATATCGACCGCCAGGCCCTCCAGGATCGGCTGTCGCGATCCCAGGCCGTCACCGACAGCCCGACGCGCATGGCGCACCGGCACCTGGAGGTGGCCAACCGCCAACTGGCCAAGGGCCTGATTCCGGAGGCGGCCCAGGAGGTGGAGCGCGGCCTGAAACTCGCCCCCGCCGACGCCGAACTGCGGCTGGCGAAAGCCCGCCTCCTCCTGCTCCAAGGCAAGCCGGAACAGGCCCTGGCCATGCTCGGCAGCATCGACCGGGCGTCCGTGCCGCCGTGGCAGATCGATTCCCTCCGGGGACGCATCCTCGTGGCGCTCGGCAGGTGGGAGGACGCGGGCAAGGTCCTCCGCCGGGCGGTGGGCCTGAATCCCAACCCGGCCGAGGCCTACTACGCTCTCGGCCTGCTCCACGCCCATCGCGAGGACTGGAAGGAGGCGGCCGAGGCGTTCCGCAAGGCCGTCGAGCATACCCCCACGGGCCGCACCATCACACCGGGTGCGGCAGGCAAAGCCGGCCCGCCTCCCGGCGCCGCGTCCGGATCGTGAGGCCGACGCGTTCGGCAAGGCACGTCGGGCACCGCCAGGCGGGGGCCTCACGCACGTGACCAAAGACATGGGCGCAGCCACATGGACGATTGTCGGCAGCGGCGGCCGCCTCGGGGGGCCCGGGGGCCGTGCGCCCGCCGAGTGGCGTGGTCGGCCGTCGCCTCGATCGTCCTGGCCGGCGCGGCCGCGGTGTATTCCGGGTGCAGCCCCCAGACCCGCTACGAGGTACTGAGTTTCTTCTTCGACGGCGTGCCCCCGCCCGAAGGGGTGGAGGGCCAACCCGAGAAGGTCGAGGGGGCGTGGGGCATCCGCGTGGACCCCGACCACCCCCTGGCCCCCGAGGTTCCGAAAGAGCCTCCCGAGCGCCCCGCCACGGTCCAGACGGTCTTTCACGAGCACGAGCCGTACCGGCAGCGGAACTGCTTTGCCTGCCACAAGCCGGAAGCCTCCCTGACCGCGCCGGCGGCCGGCGCGGGGCTGTGCGCCAAGTGCCACGAACCCTACACGACGTTCGGCCCGGGCGAGTGGGTCCACGGCCCAGTGGCCGTCCGGAACTGCGCGTTCTGCCACGAGGCCCACAAATCGGAGGTCGCCGGTCTTCTGACCGCCGAGCAGACCGACCTGTGCCTCCGGTGCCACGACGATCCCGAATTGCTCCAGCGGCCGTATCACGCCCGGGCCGACGATCGCCGGTGCGCCGCCTGCCACGACCCGCACTCGGCCGGCAACCGGCTCCTGCTGGTCGATTCGCAGACCTACGAGCGTCGCGGCCCGCCCGAGACGCCGGTCTCCGTCCACAAGGTCTGGAAGGAGCGCCAGTGCCAGACGTGCCACCTGCCGGAGCGGTCCAACGCCCTCGTGGACGACGTCGACGCCAAGTGCGTTTCGTGTCACGAGGAGGCCCTCCAGGTACCTGCAGGGGAGCACAAGCATAAAGCGCTCGAGGACCGCCAGTGCGCGGTCTGCCACAACGCCCACACCTCGCCCTTGCCGAACCTGGTCCGTCCCGGGGCGGAGGCCCTCTGCTACGAGTGCCATGAGCGCGAGGAGATCCAGACCGACGCCCACCCGCCCGTCGTGCGGGCCGACTGTCTGGTGTGCCACAAGGGCCACTCGTCCGAACGCGAGCACCTGCTCCGGAAAGGCATCGGCATCTACGAATCCTCGCCCGCCCCCGAGCCGCAGCCGGATGAACGGCCGGCCCCGGAGGCGGCCCGCGGTACCGGGCGCCAGCGCGCGGGGTCCGGGCCGTGACGCCACAGTCGCAGAAGACGGTGGCGCTGTTTGCCGCGGCGGCCGCCGCCCTGCTCGGCGGCGCGGGGATGGTGTCCGCCCAGAGCACGCCCATCCGCCCGTTGGCGGTCACCGGCACGGGTGGAGAAGTCTTCATCGAAGGCACGTCCGGCAGCCACGACGAAACGACCGGCCCGGGCGTGGAAACCCAGGAAGAGGACCTGTTCCTCGAAGAGGGCGTTGAGGTGCGCAGCGAAGGCTACGCCTACCATCCCAACCTGCTCGACTGGACCGCCGACCTTCGCCTCGGCTTCACCCAGGAACGCATCACCGTCGACGACACCGACCGCGATTCCGACGGCGACCTGCTCGGCTACAATCTGACGGGCCTGCTGCTGAAGGAGAAACCCGTGTCCGTCCGCGGGTTCGCGGCGCGGTCGGAGGAAATCATCCACCGCGACTTCGCGCGCAACTTCGACCTCGAAACCGAGCGCGAAGGCGTGGAGATTTCCACCCGGGGCCCGGCCCCGATGACCCTCCTCCTGGAACGCCATCGTCTGCGCGAACTCAGCGACCTCCGCCTGGACGAAGAGCAGGTGACGCATCTGCGGTACGCGATCTCGCATCAGCCGTCGCCGGACACCGTTCTCAAACTGGATTACGACCACGAGGAAACCGACCAGACCATCACGAGTTTCACCACGGCCGGCCCCCCGACCGTGGACGACCTGCCCGACGAAGCCGACGAGGTGATCGTAAACGCCACGCACCGGTTCGGCGAGGGGCCGGAGCAGCATCGCGCGGCCGGGCACATCCGGGCGCTGGACCGACGAGGGTTCTTCCCGAACCGCATCCTGGCGGCCAATAGCACGCTCGACCTCGTGCACTCCGATTCGCTTGCCTCCTTCTACAGAGCCGACTACATCCAGGACGACACCGAAACCAGCCGCGATCGCGACCTCCGCGGCGAAGTGGGCGCCACCAAAGAAATCTACGACAGCCTGGACATCACCGGCCGCGGGCTGTGGGACCGACGCGAGTTCAACGAGGGCGAGCAGACCACGGTCGGCGGCTTTCTCGACTTTCAGTACCGCAAGGAAACCCCCATCGGGCGGTACAGCTCGGGGCTGCTTCTCGGCCACGAGGAAACGGACCTCCGATCCTCGACCGGCACCGAAACGGTCCGCGGGGAAACGGTCACCCTGACGGGCATCACGTTCGTGCCGCTCGACCGCCTCAACGTCGTCGGCGGGTCCGTACAAGTCATGAACCTGTCACGGACGATCACCTACGTCCAGGGGGTGGACTACCTGCTTCAGACCATCGGCGCGCGGACGGAGATCTCGCGCACGGCCGCCGGCTCGATCCTCGACGGCCAAGTCGTCCTGGTCGACTACACCGTCCAGACCGCCCCCCGGGCCGAGTACGACACCGAACACCTCAACTGGCTGCATCGCCTGGACCTCGACGCCGTCCCCGTGGCCGTGTACTATGAGTTCCGGAGCCTGGACGATCAACTGACCTCCGGCGAGGACCCCGGCAACCTCGACACCGAGGTGAGTCATCTGCTCGGGGCGGAACTCGACCACGAGGGGCTTCGCCTGGTGGCCGAACACGAGGACCGGGACCAGGAACTCTTTCCGCCCTGGACGGCCAACCGGCTTCGCGGCTCGTACACGCATCCCGTGTCGCGGCAGGTGGACCTGAGTGTGGGCGGGTATCTGGAACGCATCGAGTACGAGGAGGCCCAGGCCTTCGGGCTCGAAGAAGACCGCGACCATCTCGACACGCAGCGCGCCTACGCCCGCGTGACCGCCAAACTGGTCCGCAACCTGCTCGTGCACGGCGGCGTGGAACACCTGGAGACGAGCGGCCGGGAAAACCGCCGGGTGCTGCAGGTCCAGTGCGGCCTGGAATGGCGGTACCGCGACCTGGAGTTCAGCATCGACGTCCGCCAGGCCGAATACCGGCAGGAGCAGACCGACGGCACGGATCGTACGCTCTTCTTTTCCCTGCGGCGGAGGTTCTGACATGACACGCACCCGATACTGCGGCCCGGCCCTGTGGGTGACGGCGGCCGTCGTCCTCGCCCTGGCATCGGCGGGGTGCGAAACGAAGGACCCGTCCCGGGAGGTGCTCCGCACCTGGCCGGAACCGCCGGCCCCGGCGCACATTCTCCTGCGGCAGGTCATCACGGGATCGAAAGACGTGGACCGCCCGAACTTCCTCGAGCGGCTCGCCTCGATCGCCGCCGGGGCCCGCAACCAGACCCTCCTCCGGCCGCAGGACGTGGCCGTCGACGGCGACCGCGTGGTCTATGTGGCCGACCAGGAACACCAGGGGATCCACGTGTTCGACCTGGAAGCGGGCGACACCCGTTTCCTGGACCGGGCCGGGGACCTCTACTTCGTCTCGCCCGCCGGCGTGGCGATGGTGGACGGACTGCTGGCCGTCTCCGACAGCGCGCTCGGGCGCGTGTTCCTGCTGACGCCGGAGGGCGATCTCGAGAAGACGCTCGACCGGCCGGGCGGGTTCGAGCGCCCCACCGGCCTGGCCTGGGACGCCCAGCGCCGGCGCCTCTACGTCGTGGACACGCTGGCCAACCAGGTCTGGCTGTTCAACCGCCGGGGCGAGGCGATCCGCGCGTTCGGCCGGCCCGGCACCGGCGAGGGCCAGTTCAACTATCCCACCTACATCAGCCTGGATGCCACCGGACGCATCTTCGTGACCGACTCCCTGAACTTCCGCATCCAGATCTTCGACCGCCACACCCGGTTCCTCCGCGCCATCGGTGAACTCGGCGACGCCACCGGCTACATGGCCGTGCCCAAAGGCGTGGCCGTCGATTCCTTCGGCCACGTCTACGTCGTGGACTCGTACCTCGCCACCGTCCAGATCTTCGACGCCGAGGGACGGTTCCTCCTGGCCTTCGGCGCCCGCGGCGAGGGGGCGGGGGACTTCCAGGTCCCGACCGGCCTGACGGTCGGCGAGGGCGACCGCATCTACGTGTGCGACGGCTATAACCGAACCCTACAGGTCTTCGAGTACGTTGGGAGGTCCGGTGATGCGACCGGCGCTTCGTAACCTGGCCCTGGCCGCCGCCGCACTGTTCGCCGTGGCGCTGGCCGCCCGCGCGCAGTTCGGTTCAAAGGTGGCCGACACGCGGCACAACCTGACCTCGAGCGGTCCCGGGCCCGTGCGGGTGGCCGGCGCAGGCGCCGTCTGCAAGTTCTGCCACACGCCGCACGCCTCCAACCCGATCGCGCCGCTGTGGAACCGGCCGGACCCTGGCACGTATTACCAGGTGTACCGTTCCTCGACGCTGGAAGCCACCGTGGGCCAGCCCACCGGCAGTTCGCGCCTGTGCCTGAGTTGCCACGACGGCACGATCGCCCTGACCCAGACCTACAACCCGAAGAACACCATCCCGGGCACGGTCTACATCACGCCCCAGGACCGCGGCTACATCGGCACGGACCTGACCGACGACCACCCCATTTCGTTCACGTACGACTCGGGGCTGGCCCTGCGCAACCGGCAACTGCGGGACCCCACCACGCTTCCCCCCCACCTGCCGCTCGACCACGAGAACCGCCTCCAGTGCACCACCTGCCACGATCCCCACGACGACACCCACGGCAACTTCCTCCGGATGGAGAACCGGGCTTCGGCCCTGTGCGTCAGTTGCCACGAGATGGAAGGGTGGGCCCTGTCGGGCCACGCCACGTCCACCGCCTCGGTGACCCCGGCGCGCAGCGGCCAGTGGGAGAACGTGCCGTACCGCACCGTCCGGGACCTCGGGTGCGAGGCGTGCCACCGGCCCCACAGCGCCGGCGGCCGCGAGCGCCTGCTCCGGCACGAGGCCGAGGAAGAGAACTGCCTCGTCTGCCACGACGGCCGCGTGGCCAAAGACATCGCCTCGGACCTGCGGAAGGTCTCGACGCACCCGGTCCGGCGCACGACCGGCGTGCACGATCCCGTGGAGCGACCGCACAGGCACCCCACGCACGTCGAGTGTGCCGACTGCCACAATCCCCACCGGACCTCCGACCGGCCGGCCGCCCGGCCGCCGCGCGTCGGGCCGACCATGCAGGGGGTCTCCGGCGCCGCGGGCGCGGGGCGCGACGTGCATGAAGCCCAGTTCCAGTATCAAGTGTGCTACAAATGTCATGCCGTGCGAAACGTCTCCGACGCCGTCGTCGAACGGGTGCTGGGGGGGAACGACGTGTCGCGCGAGTTCGAGCCGTCCAATGCGAGTTTCCACCCCGTCGAAACCCAGGGGCGCAACATGGACGTGCCCAGCCTCGTGAAGGACCTCCACGTCACGTCGCGCATCTACTGCACCGACTGCCACGGCTCGGACCCCTCGTCGCGGGCCAAAGGGCCGCACGGGTCGCAGTTCGACCCGCTTCTCGCCCACAACTACACGACCACCGACCGAACCGGCGAATCGCCCCAAGCCTACGAACTGTGCTACGGCTGCCATACCCGGACGAGCATCCTCGCGAACGAGAGTTTCGCGCTGCACCGCACGCATATCGTGGACGAGCAGACCCCGTGCTCGGTGTGCCACGACCCCCACGGCGTCCTCCAGAATGCGCATCTTATCAATTTTGACCGGTTTGTCGTGAAGCCGAGCGCCGCTGGAGCCGGGCCGACCTTCCGCAGCCTGGGACCCCGCCGCGGATCCTGCACGCTGACCTGTCACGGCGAGGATCACAATGCCGAGACGTACCCGTAAACCGAGCCGGACGGCACGGCGGCCGGCCTCTCCCACTTCCTGGAGGGTCCGGCAACCGGCTTCTCCCGCTTCTGAAAAGGCGCCGGGCGAGGGTTCTGGCCCGGCGTCCCCGGGTAACGGCGTTAACCCCCCTGAACACGCCGTTTTACGGCAAACCAAAAGAATCCCTGAAGTTCCCGCCTGCTGGCATCGTTTTCGCAATCCAATATACCCCGGCAGAGTCCTTGTGCTGGAGACCGACGGACTCGCGAAAACAGGGACCAGAGATCAGGTGGAGGTGGACCATGCAGAAGATGCGACGTATCATTGGACTGGCCGGACTGGCGGCGGTGCTGGCGCTCCTTGCCGCACCCACGGTCGCCACGGCCGCGCACTCGGATTACGGGTGCCACAACTGTCACGTGCCGCACCAGGCGTCGACGCCCGACGACCCCGACGCCAGTTGGGGCGTGCCGCTGTGGAGCCCCGCGCAGACCTCGGACGGCCTGCCGACCTTCACCCTGTACAACAGTCCGACCTTCGACGCCAGCGACACCATCACCCAGCCCGACGGCGCCAGCAAACTGTGCCTCGGCTGCCACGACGGCAGTTACATCGCCTTCCAGTTCATGCCCGAGACAAACGCCGTCTTCGGGCCGGAAGACCTGGCGCAGTCGCACCCGGTCTCGTTCAAGTACGACACCGCGCTGGCCGGCCAGGACGACGGCCTGCACGATCCGGCCAGTACGCAGTCCGGGCTGGGCGGGTCGATCCAGGAGGACCTGCTCGATAAGGAAAAGAAGATGCAGTGCACCTCCTGCCACGACATCCACACCAGCGGCAAGGGCGAGTACCTGCTCCGGTACGACTACGACGTCGAGACCCACACGGACAACGTACTCTGCCGCACCTGCCACGAGAAGTAGGCACCTCGTGGCGGACACATGACACATGAGGCGAACCGCAGCCGCGCGAGAGCCCCGGCCTCCGTCCGGAGCAGGGTTGCTCTGTCGCGGCTGTGTCGTCCGCGCGGATGGGGCGGCCCGGCTGTCCGCCGGGACGGACACCGGGCCTGAGAGCCTGTCCGGAATGCCCCTCGTCGGCCCGAGGCCGCCGCAGCCGGCCGAAGCCACAGGGTTATCCGGATGGGCTCTAAGCAGAGAGAACAAGGAGAGCACGGTATGTGGCGCGCCCGGCTGCCGCTCTGGCTCATCGCGGTCGCCGTCCTCGCGACGGTGGGGCCGGGGTGCGCCCGGAAGCGGGAAACCGGCCCCGCCGGGCCGGTCTTTTATCCTCCACCGCCGGACGCCCCCCGTCTCCAGTACCTGACGACGGTCAAGACGGCCGATCCCTGGATCGAGCACAAATCCTCGTTTGCTGATTTCATCGTCGGCGGCGAAGAGACCGGCGGCGAGGGCCAGATCAAGAGCCCGTACGGCGTGGCGCTGCACGACGGCAAACTCTACATCTGCGACCTCGGCCGCTTCCGCGTCCACGTCATCGACTTGGCCAACAACCGTTACGGGTTCCTCGGCACCACCAAGCAGGTCGTCAAGCCCGTCGGCATCACCGTCACACCGGACGGCACGAAGTACGTGTGCGACGCGGGCAAGCGCGGCGTGGTGGTCTTCGATGATCAGGACCGCTTCGTCCGCCGGTTGGGCAATCCAAAGGAATGCGGCCCGATCGATGTGGCCGTCTACGGGGACGAACTCTTCGTGGCCGACTCCCCCGGCGCCGAAATCGAGGTCTGGGACCGCGAGGGAAACCTGAAGCGGACCCTCTCGGGCCGCGGCGAGGGGCCCCACCAGTTGCGCCGGCCGGCCGGCATCGCCGTCGGGCCCAACGGCCACCTTTATGTGTCGGACATGGAACTGGCCACCGTCAAGACGTTCGACCGGTCGGGTACGTTCATCCGGGCCATCGGCGCTCCGGGGGACCGGCCGGGGTTCTTCGCCCGCCCCAAGGGCGTTGCCGTCGACCCGGCGGGACGGATCTACGTGGCCGACCCGCAGTGGGATAAGATCCAGGTCTTCTCCCCCGAGGGCCGACTGCTGCTCTATTTCGGCGAGTCGACCCACCTGCCGCACGGGCTGATCACCCCGACCGGCGTGGCCGTCGACGCCACCAGCCTCCACGCCTTCGCCGACGACATCGATGCCGACTTCGCCGCCGAGTATCTGCTGGTTGTCACGAACCAGTTCGGTGCGAACAAGGTGGTGGTGCATGCCTTCGGCCACTCCCGGTCGCAGCCGGCCGGCGCTGATACGTCGGCCCCGCGCAAGGCCGAGGCGTCTTCACCCGACGCCGGCGCCTCGCAGGACCCGCCGAACAATTCTCGCGGATAGGACCCTCCCGGGGCCGGCGGTCCTAGGGCTGGGAGGCGGTCCGTGCCCTGCCCGCGTCAGCCCCAGCCGAAGGCCGCTTGACGCCCCCGCCGGGCCGGAACTCGGTCTCCCGGCCGGTGGCCACCCCTGGTCCCGCACTGGCATCGAACTTGCACATCCTTGAACCGGACCCGTAAACCGACGAGGTGATCCCGTGAGCCACATGCGCGTTAAACTCTTTCTGGCCGCTGCCGCCCTCTTGCCGGCGGTCGGCCTGCTGGGGTATGCGGGGATGCGCGAAGCCCGGATCTACTATCTCGAGGTCGACCGTTTCCTGGCCGAGCCCCGTTTCCAGCAGATGCGCGTCCGGCTGTGTGGCACCGTCGGCGGGCAGAACCTGGACCGCGTCCCCGCCGAGATGACCGTCCGCTTCGACCTTCTCGGCCGGCAGCACTCGCTGCCCGTCACCTACCGCGGCGCCGTGCCGGACCTCTTCAAGGCCGGCGCGGAGGTCGTCGTCCAGGGGCGTCTCGGTGACGACCGCCGCTTCACCGCCACCGACCTCATGACCAAGTGCGCGAGCAAGTATCGGCCGGACGACTACCAGCCCGCCTCGGAGCCGTCCTCGTGATCGTCTCGGCCGGCAACGCGCTTCTCAGTCTCTTGGTCCTCCTCGCGGTCGGGGCCGTTGTGGCGGCCGCGTGGGGCGGGCGGTTCCGCGCCGCCCGGGCGTTGACACTGGCGCGCGTTCTGCTGGGGCTGATCCTGGCCGGCTGCCTTCTGGGATGCGTGCTTCTGACCATCGCGTTCGTGACGGATGCCTTCCACCTGGAGTACGTGGCGAGCCACTCCGACCGCGCGCTCCCGCTGGGCTACAAGATCAGTGGCCTGTGGGCCGGACAGGCCGGCAGCCTGCTGGTCTGGGCAACGCTGATCGCCGTGGCCGGGCTGTGGCTGGCCGTCCAGATCCGCACCTGGACGCCGGCGGCCCAGGCCGGCGCGCTCGCCACCATGGCGGTCGTGGTCGGGTTCTTCGCGGTGCTGATGCTCTTCGTCAACGAGGCCAACCCGTTCAGCCCGCTGATGGTCACCGACCCCGCCACCGGCGGTCTCGTGGCGCACACCCCCCGGGACGGCCAGGGGATGAACCCCCTGCTCCAGCATCCGGCGATGCTGGCCCACCCGCCGACGCTGTTCATGGGATACGCCGGCCTGACCGTCCCGCTGGCGCTGCTCGTCGGGGGATTGCTGGCCGGCCGACTCGACCGGCAATGGCTCTGTGCCGTCCGCCGGTGGACGCTGGGGTCCTGGATCCTGCTGGGCGTCGGCATCCTGCTCGGCTCGTGGTGGGCCTACGTCGAACTCGGCTGGGGCGGATACTGGGCGTGGGACCCCGTGGAGAACGCCTCCCTCCTGCCGTGGCTCACCGGTGCCGCCTTGCTCCACGTCATCGCCGTCGTGCGGGCCCGGCGGGTGCTCAAAGGGCTGGCGGCGGGGCTCATCGTGGTCACCTTCCTGCTGTGTATCTTCGGCACGTACCTGACGCGAAGCGGTATCGTGCCGTCCGTGCACTCGTTCGGCGAGTCGGACTTGGGGACGTTCCTGCTGGCCTTCCTGCTGCTGGTCGGACACGGGGCCATGGCCCTGCTCTTCTGGCGCCGGCGGCTGCTCAGGCCGGACGCCGATCGCAGGTGGGACTGGCGGGCCTGGGCGTTGGCGGCAGCGGCCTGTCTGCTCACCGGGATGGCCGCCGTGACGCTCCTGGGCACCATGACACCCGCCCTGACGCAATGGCTCGGGGGCGAGCGGGCCGCCGTCGAGCCGAGTTTCTACAACCGCTACGCGCTGACCGGGTTGGGGCTCCCGCTGCTTGCCCTGCTGACCGTGGCCTCGCTCGTTTCGTACGGACGGCCGGCGGGCCTCTCCCCACGCCGCGGACTGCACCTTGCCCTCGGCGCAGTGGCCGTCGGCGCGGTCACAGCCGCCGTCTTGGGCGTCGGCGATCCGCTGGCGGTGGTCGTGGCCGGCCTTGCCACGGCGGCCGGCGTTGTCCTGGTGGCGGACCTGGTGGGCTCGGTCCTGGCCCGTCGGAAGCGAACCGGCGAGCACGTGCTCCGGGCGGCAATGGCCCGCCTCGGACGCCACGGACGCCTGCACGGCGCCCAAGTGGCCCATCTCGGGGTGGTGTTGGCCGCCGTCGGGATCGTCGGCTCCGGCCTGTTCGGACAGAAAGAAACGGTGCGCCTGGCGCCGGGGGGCTCGCAGCGCGTCGGCGAGCACACGCTCACGCTGCGACATGTCCGCGACGTGCGCCGCGCCAACTACGGGGCCACCGAAGCCATCGTCCACGTCCGCGGCCCGGACGGCGAATCGACGACGCTCCGACCCCAGCAGCGCCGCTACGACAAGACGCCCGACATGGTCAACCAGGAGGTCGCCCTCTGGAGCACACTCGGCGGCGACGTGTACCTGGCCATCGCGGGCGGTGATCCCGCGGGACAATTCGTATTCCTGGAAGTCTATCTGACCCCCCTGATCGCGTGGTTCTGGATCGGCGGACTCCTGCTGACGGTGGGCGGCCTCGGGCCGCGCCTGGTCACCGTGCTCGTCCACCGCACCAGCCCGGCGACTGCCGGGCAGCGGGCCGAGGCCCCTGCCCCTCCCCTGGCCGAAGAAACGGAGATGTCGACGTGACACGCATACGCTGTCTTGCATTGGCCCTCGTGATGATACTCGGCTGGGTGCCGTCCGCCTCGGGCGGCGCCGCCCCCGCCGGGCCGAACGCCGGCTCAGAGAAGGGCCGCATGCCGGAGGGGCATCCGCCCCTGCCGCGCGGGCATCCGCCCATGTCGGGCGTGCCCGACTCCCTCCCGCGCGACGCCAAGAGCACCCTGGTCGTCCGGGCGATTCAAGGGACACGCGACGGCCCGTCGGTTACCGAAGGCAAGGTCACCGTCGACCTCATCCATCGCGGGCGGGCCATCAAACGGTTCGGGGCCACGCTCGACAAGCAGGGCAAGGCCGTCCTGGACGACCTGCCGGTCGGCGCCGGGGTCCGTCCCCTCGTGCGCATCGAGCACGCCGGCGTGACGTACGAGGCCATGGGCCCGCGCATGCACGCGGGACCGCCCGACCACCAGGTCCAGGTCGTCGTCTACGAGAGTACGACGAGCGGCCGCCGCTGGCGATCCGCGCGCGGCACATGGTCGTCCGGCGTACCGCCGAGGGCCTGTACGTCCGCGAGATGATGATCGTGGACAACCCGTCCGACCGCGCCTGGCTGGGCAGCAAGGACGACGACGGACGCGGGTCCACCTTGAACATCGATCTGCCCATCCCCGAAGCGGGCGGACGGGTGGACTTCTTCAAAGGGTTCAGCGAGTGCTGCACCCAACTCGAGAAGGACCGGCTGATCAACACCCACGCCATCGCGCCGGGCAAGTCGCAGTTCGTTTTCGGATACCTCGTGCCGGTTGATGGCGGCAGCGCCACCCTGGAGGTGGTCCACCCGGCCGACACGGACCAGGTCGCCCTCGTCGTACCGGAGAACGGGATGCAGGTCCAGGCCGAGGCGCTGGGGGATGGTGAGGCCCTGAAGATGGGGCCCGGTACGATGCGCCTGTTCAAGGGGACGGACTTCGAAGCGGGCCAGCGGTTCGTCGTTCAACTGAGCCGCATCCCGAAACCGGCCCCGGCGAAGCCGAAGCCGTCCCGGCCCAAGGCGGGCCTCTCCCGGGGCGGACCGTCCGTGCCCCAGGCCGTCGCCGCCGCGGGAGGCGGGGCCATTCTCCTCGGCGGGATCGGGCTCATGTGGTGGAAGCGCAGCCACACGAATGCCGACGCCGCCTGAGCCGCCCTTCCCGCGCGACTCGGCCCGGCCGGCGCACGCGGCGGGCCGGCCTCAGGCTCACGGGAGGAAGGTTCTCGTGGCGAGCCAGACGCATCCTGCGAACCACGCGATGCAGCCGTCCGTGCTGCGCGCCCTGGACGTCTGCAAGTCGTTCGGCGATCGCCCCGCCCTCGTCGACGTCAGTCTGGACGTGCCGTCCGGGGCGTGGGTCGCCGTCCTCGGCGCCAACGGCGCGGGCAAGAGCACCCTGCTCGCCGTCCTGGCGACGCTGGTGCGGCCGGGGGCGGGCGAGTTATGGCTCTTCGGCGAGAAGGCCGGCCCCGGAGGCGCGCACCTGCGGGCCCGCGTGGGCCTGATCGGACACCGCAGCCTGTTGTACCGTGAACTCTCCGTCCGCGAGAACCTGGAGTTCTACGGGCGCCTGTACGGCGTGCCGTATCTCTCGGACCGTATCAACGACGTGCTGGCCCTGGTCGACCTCACCGACCGGGCCGAGGATGCCGTCAAGACGCTGAGCCGGGGCATGCGGCAGCGGGCGGCCATTGCGCGGGCCTTGCTGCACGAGCCGGACCTCCTCCTGGCCGACGAGCCCTTCTCCGGACTCGACGCGCCCGCCCGCCGGGCGCTCGAACACGTCCTGACCGAACGGAACCGGGCCGGCACGACCATCGTCATGGCCCATCACGACGTGGACCAGAGCCTCCGCATGGCGGGTCAGGTCGTCGTCCTGCGCCGGGGACGCGTCGTGGTGGATCGATGTGCGCGGCAACTGGACGCCCGGACCGCCGTACGGGAGATGAGTGCCGCATGAGCCGCGTTCTTCGCCAAACCGTGTGGCTGACCGCCAAGGACCTCCGGATCGAGGCCCGCGGCCGGCAGACCGTCGGCCTGGTGACGGTCCTTGGGGTGCTGATCGTCACGGTGCTGGGCCTGGGACTTGGGCCGCAGCGGCGGGCGGCCGGGGCGGATGCCACGGCCATTCTGTGGGTGGCGTACCTGTTCGCGGGCGTCCTGTGCTTCGAGAAGACGATGTCCGTCGAACGGGAGGAAGGCGCCCTGGCCGGCCTGCTGATGGCCCCGGTGGACCGCGGCGTCATCTACCTGAGCAAACTCCTCAGCAATCTGGTGCTGATGCTCGGCCTGGCGGCGGTGATCACGCCGGTGGCCGTTCTGCTGTTCGGCTTCGATCTCTCGGCCGCCCCGTTGGGGTTCGCGGTGGTGATGGCCATCAGCATGGTCGGCTTCGCGGCCGTGGGCACGCTGTTTTCGG
>JAWODB010000313.1:0-27179 GCA_046483505.1 Phycisphaerae bacterium | reverse complement strand
GCCGACCCTGGGAGGCGCCGTCCTCACCCCGTCAGGTTCGCGATCGTCCACGGCGCCCGCATCTTGCGGTCGAGCATCTTCGCGGCCTCGTCGTCGCCGACGATTCTTTCCTTCTTCGGGTCCCACTGGATGGGCCGGCCCACGCGGATGCAGATGTCCGACAGGTGGCTGATCGTGTCGCTCCGGATCGCCGATTCCAGCGGGTTGATCGTCGGTTTACGGCTCTTCATGCAGTCGAGGAGGTTCCGGCCCTGGCCGGGGCTCTCGTAGACCGTCTTGTCGGAGTCCTTCAACTCGATCTTGTAGGCGTTGGTCGGTTTGCCGCCGAGGTTCATGTAGCACCCGCCGCGGTCCACGCTGACCCACCCCTCCGTGCCGTAGAACGTGGTGCCGTGGCTGCGCCAGGGGCGCTTGACCATCTGCTTGACGACCGGTTCGGCCACGCGGTGGCCCATGAACCGCATGGGGATGCCGCCCGCATAGGTGCACGTGACGTCCCAGGATTCGATGGAATCCCACAGGCTGCCGTCGGGCGGGATCTTGCCGGTGCCCTCGTACGTGACGGGCCCCGTGTCGTCGGTGTCGAGGCCCCATTGGGCGATATCGAGCGGGTGGGCACCC
Organism: Phycisphaerae bacterium; assembly: GCA_046483505.1. Taxonomy (GTDB): domain Bacteria; phylum Planctomycetota; class Phycisphaerae; order FEN-1346; family FEN-1346; genus BS750m-G62. The sequence continues at coordinate 26,558 of JAWODB010000313.1, read as the reverse complement.
CATCCCGCGATGAACCCGAGCGCGTAATCGTAGATGTGATACGCCCCGAAGCACGTGCACCGGTCCACCGTATACGGCTTCTCGGGCGCGGGCCCGAGCCACGTCTCGTAGTCGAGGTCCGCGGGCACGTCGGCCGGTTCGGTCGAGCCGTACGGCTTGACGTGGGCCGAGTTGAACTGGCTCGACATGTCCGGGCACCACGCCTCGATGCGCTCGACCTCGCCGATGTACCCGTTGCGGACGAGGTGGACGGCCCGCCGGAACCCCCCGCCGCTCCGCTGCTGTGTGCCGTACTGGAAGAGGACGTTGTGTTTCTTGCAGAGGTCGCGCAGTTTCCACGCCCAGGCCATCGCCACGCCGAGCGGCTTCTCGACGTACATGTCCTTGCCCGCGACGGCGGCGGCGCAGGCGATGGGCACGTGCCAGTGGTCGGGCGTCGAGACGACGATGCCGTCCACGTCCTTCCGCGCGAGGACCTCGCGGAAGTCGGCGTACGGCTTGCACACGTCGGAGCCGTACTTCTTGTTGACCTTGGCGGCAAAGGCCTCGCGGCGGCTCTTGAAGCAGTCGCAGGCGGCCAGGTACCGGACGTCGTCGTACCGGACGAAGCCGTGCCAGTTGTTGGCCGAACCGCGGCCTCCTACGCCGACGGCGGCCATGTGGATGCGGTTGCTCGGGGCATTGGCCCCGCGGGCGCTGTCGCGGACGACCATGGGCGCAGCCATCGCGGCGGCCGCCGTGCCCGCCAGGAACGCGCGGCGGGTGAGTTTCGTGTGCGTGTGGCGGTTCATCGTTTCCTCCTGTGAGTGTCGGTACGCGCTACCGTTTACGATTCACGGGGTTTCTTCCCGCCGGAATGCCTCGTACTCCTTCTTCAACCGCGCGGCGTCCCAGCGGCCGGGGTGGACGAGGACGCGGTACCGCAGCGTCATCGACTCGCCCGCTTTCAGCGTGTGGGGCTTGTAGCAGAGGACCGCCGGACTGAAGAAACTCATCGGCTTGCCCACGATGACGTACCACGGCGTGGGGGCGTTCAGGTTCTTCGGATGGTCGAGGATGGCGATGCCGGCCGGCTTGCCGCCGAGGATCCCGGCGTAGCCCATCGCCGTATGCTTGCCGCGGTACTTGTCGCCCTCCAGTTCGACGGGTCCGTCGGAGGAGACGGCCGCGCGGTCCGTCAGGTCCTTGGCCAGGCGCACGGAAAGGCCCGCGTACCCGCCCCAGTCCTTGCCGCCGGGCTCGCCGGCGAGCGGCGTCCGGTCGAGTTTGACGTCCCGGTTGCCCGCGGTGAAGGTGCTGGTCCAGTCGAGGTGGTAGACGCCGTCGGCACCCGGTGGGGAGGTCTCCAGCAGTCGCCGCTCGGTCATGACGGGGTCGCCCTCGGTGCCCGCGGGCCGGTACGTCAGGCCCATCTCGATGCGGGCGGAACCGTCGGCGTACGGCAGGACGCGCGGGAAGTGCCACGCCGTCACCCCGGGCGACCTGCCGGTCTCGCGGTCCAGTTCCCAGTAGTTGACGCCACCCACGAATTTCCAGGCGAACCACAGGGCGTGATGCCACGCGTGGTCGGGCGGGCTGTCCCAGGTCAGCGTCCGGCCGTCGAGGGTCGCCACGGGATGGAAGTGCGGCAGGTGGAGGGCCTTGTCGAAGTTGAACTGCCAGAGGACGCCCTCCGGCCCCATCAGGGCGACGTGTTTGCCCGGCACCATGCGAAGCCGGAACTTGGCCGGTGCCTCGCCCGCCCGAAGGGGCGTCGGGCACAGGGCGATGGCGGCACCCAGGACGGAGGCGAGGACGACGACCAGGTTCCGCGCGGGGCGCCCCGTGCCCTTTGCATGCCAAACCATTCTGGCGACTCCTTTCGTTGGCGCTCGCTTGGGCGGGCCGCCGGGCCTCAGTGCTCGAAGAAGACGAGCAGCCGGGCGCCCAGGCCCAGGTAGATCACCACGCCCATGATGTCGTTCATGGAGGTGACGAACGGCCCGCTCGCCAGGGCGGGGTCGATGCCCAGGGCGTTGCACATCAGGGGAATCAGCGTGCCGCTGCACGCCGCCGTCACGATCCCGCAGAACATGCTGAAGGCCACGACGACCGCGAAGCCGCTTTGCCCGTGGAAGAAGGCGTACCCGACCCCCGCGGAGATGGCGGAGCAGACGACCCCCACGAGCAGGGCCACCGCCACCTCGTGCCACAGGATCGCCCGCAGCGTGTACGGGTGGATGTCGCCCGTCGCCAGGCCGCGCACCATCACGGTGGCGGACTGGAGGCTGACGCTCCCGGCGATGGCAATCATCACCGGCACGAAGAGCAGCAGCGTGTGCTTGGCCCCGGGATCGAAGCCCAGCCATCGCGTCACCTGCCCCACCAGGAAGCCGAACAGAAGGGTCGAAAGGACCCACGGCAGGCGGAGCAGGGCCCGTTTCCACACGGGTTCGTGCAGCGGGTCGGTGGCGCCGGTGCCGGCCAGGCGGTAGAGGTCCTCGGCCGCCTCTTCGTCGGCGGCGTCCATCACGTCGTCGAACGTGATGACGCCCTTGACGCGGTTCGTCTCGGGGCTGACGACGGGGACGGCCAGCAGGTCGTAGCGGCGGACGATGTCGGCCACCTGCTCGCGGTCCATGTCGACCGGCACGGCGCGGACGTCGCTGTCCATGATGTCGCGGACGCTCGCGTCGGCCGGCGAGACGACCAGTTTGAAGAGGGGCACCTGGCCGATGAGGCGGCCGGCCTCGTCGGTCACGAAGAGGTAATGGCGATGGGTGGTCTCGCTGGCGCCGCGGGTACGGGCGACGGCCTCGCGGACGGTGGCGTCGGCGGGCAGGGTGACGAACTCGGTGGTCATCAAGCCGCCGGCCGTCTCGGGCTCGTACTCGAGCAGTTCCTCGATGTCGCTTCGGTCTTCGAGCCCCGCCAGGGCCTGGGCGGCCTCGTCGGGCTCCATCTCGCCGATGACGTCGGCGGCCTCGTCGGGCTCCAGTTCCGCCAGGGCCTCGCGGAGTTCGTCCGGCCGGATGCGGTCGATCAGGTCCTCGCGGGTCTCGCGGTCCAGTTCGACGAGGACGTCGGCGGCGGCGTCGCGGGAGAGCAGCGAGAACAGGCGGACCTGCTCCTCGACCTCGAAGGCGTCGAACAGGTCCGCGACGTCGCTGGGGTGCAGGTCTGCCAGCGCCTTGGCCAACTGGCCGCGTTGGCCCTGGACGAGCAGATCCTCGACCAGGCCGATGTACGATTCGTCCAGCGTCGGTTTGGGCGGCGGCGTATCGGGCACGGCACCCTCGGAAAGGTATACGGCGGCTGGTGCGGCCGGGAACGGATAGACTCACCCAACGACCTGGAAACGCAGTGTAGGTGTCCGAAACGCGGTGGTCAACGAGAAAAGACGTGCGGCGAGGGACGGGCATCCGTACAATAAGGCACGATTCCACGCGTGGAGGAGACAGGCGTGACCATCGAGTTCCGATGCTCCTGCGGTGCCCTGTGCCGGGCCGATGAGTCCCAGGTCGGTCAACTGGTTCAGTGCGAGGCCTGTGGCCTGGACGTGCCGGTCCCGTCGCGATACGCGGCCGAGCGGGTGGTCGAGGACGACGCGCCGGAGGCCGAGGCACCGCCCCCCGAGCCCGCGTCCGACGAAGGCGAGCCGGCGCAAGGCGACGCCCCGGCCGGCGATGACGCCTCGGCGTCCGACGGCGAGGAGTCCCGTACGGCCGCCGAGGCCCTGCGCGAGCAACTCGGCGGCGGTGGGGCGGCCGACATTGCCGCCCATATCCACGACGGCGCGGACCAGTCGGCGAGGGTCGAAGCGGCGGCCGAGGCCGAAAAGCACCGCGAAGACGCCGATGCCCTGCGAGAGCAACTCGGCGGCGACGCCGAGGCGGCGGCCGAGAAGCGCCGCGGCGACGCCGATGCCCTGCGCGAGCAACTCGGCGGCGGGGGCATCGCGGACATCGCCGACGCCCTTCGCGAGGAGGGCGCCGACGCGGGCGGCCAGGCGGCCGCCGGGGCACCCGCCCTCGGCGCGGCCGATCTGGCGGCGGCCGGGCCGGGGCGGACGGAGCCGAAGAAGAAAGTCCTCCGCGGGCACGAGCGGGCCGCCCATCACATTACCTTCAAGAAAGCGATCTGGCTGCCGGCGCTGCTCGTCGGCCTCTTCTGCCTGGCGGTTGGGGCGTATTGCTTCATCCCCCAGCCCGATCCCACCTACGAGCAGCACATGGCCCGGTTCGAGGAGGAACTCCGGAAGGGGCATATCCCCGTCGACGGGTACGAGATCGTGTGGCACGGCGGCGAGGCGTGGGCCATCCCCGAGGGGGCGGAGCATCGCAAGACCAACACCGGACGCGTTTACTACTCCAACCCGGCCGGCTTCGACGAGCCCGCCGTTCATGCCGAGGATTACGCCAAGTCGCGGGCCGCCGAGGAGGGACGCATGTCCGGCTACTTCCTGTACGGTGTGCTGCTCGTGGTGGTCGGCCTCGTGCTCATCGTGCTCAGCGTCTTCACGTACCGCGACGTGCGGCTGGTACGGGCGGCCCAGGCCGAGGGTGGTGCCGAGCCGCAGGAGGCGGAGGAGGTGCCGGTGGCAGCGGAGGTCGCCCCGGAACCGGAAGAGGAATCGCCCGAGGAGGCCGAGAGCCCGGGCGAAGACGAAGCCCCCGCCGACGAACCGCCCGAGTCCGTCCATGAAGATGCCGACACCGATGAGGACATGCCCGGCGGCGGTTCCGGTGCCTGAGCCCTTCCGACCAACCGATCGATCGGCGCCTACCTGCGCCGGATGACGGCCCATCATGCCCCAGCGCGATCCCTTACCAGGTTCCGAACTCACCCTGACCGACCGCGAACTGTTCGAGCGGCTCGGTTGGTTCACGCAGGTGCGATGGGGAGCGGGACTTCTGAGCCTGGCGTTCATGGCGATCGGGTGGTATGCGTTTCACGTCCGCTTCGCCTGGCAGCCGGCCCTGGCGGTGGTGGCGGGGCTGTTCGCGTACAACCTCGTCTTCGTGTGGTGGGCGCGGCGGTTGTACCGGCATCGGCAGCGGCAGAAGCGTCGGATTCGGCGGCTCGCGCACGCCCAGATTGCGTGCGACCTGGTGGCCGTTGCCGCACTCGTCCACACGATCGGCGGCGTGGAGAACCACTTCATCCTCCTGTTCGTCTTTCCGGTGATCGTGGCGAGCGAGTTCTTCGCCCCGCGTATCGCGTACGCCTACGCCACGCTGGCGGCCGTGCTCATCCACGCCATCGGATGGGGCGAGTTCTTCTTCTACGACCGCTTCCACTACGGGCTGACGGTGTGCGAAACGGGGGCCGGGGAGCGCTGCGTGCCGCTGGTCGCCGCCGGCGCCGGTCAGCATTACGTCTTCGTGCTCCAGGTGTGCTTCGTGATGACCTTCGCGGTGTACGTGACGGTGTTCGTGGCATCGAGCATCGCCGGCCGGCTGCGTCAGCGGGAAGAGGAACTCGAGGAGGCGTACCGGGGCCTGAAGTCGCTGGAACAGGTCAAGTCGCAGTTCATGCGGAAGACGAGCCACGAACTCCGCGCGCCTCTCGCAACGATGCAAAGCCTCCTGAACGCCGCCGCACGCCAGATGCCCGACGATGCCTCCGGCCGCGACCTGGTCGACCGGGCCCTGGCACGGTCGCAGAACACACTCGACCTGGTCGACGACCTGCTCCGCTACAGCCGGCTGCAGGCGGTGCTGGACGTGGACCGGTTCGAGGCGGTGGAACTGGCCGGGATCGTGCGCAGCGCGGCCGACCTGTTCCGCGCCCAGGCCGAGGAGAAGGGCATCCGCCTGGAGGCCGAGGTCGCGGCCACGCCCGTCCGCGGCATCCGCGACCGGCTCATCGACCTCGTGAACAACCTCATCTCCAACGCCATCCGCTATACGGGCGAGGGCGGCACCGTGACGGTTCGGGCCGGATGCGACGGGGGCGAGGCCGTGCTCATCGTCTCCGACACCGGCATCGGCATCCCGCCGGACGAACTGCCTCGCATCTTCGATGAGTTCTACCGGGGCGAGGCGGCCAGACAGCGCGTCACACACGGGACCGGGCTCGGCATGACAATCGTCCGCCGCGTCGTCGACCTACACAAGGGCCGCATCGACGTGGACAGTCGGCCCGGCCGGGGCACAACGTTTCGCGTGGCATTGTCGATCTGCCGGGACCGGTCCTGACGAAGGACCGGGGGCAGCGGGCGCTACACGAAACAACCGTAAAGGCCCTATTCGTATACTCTAGGCCGGGACGTGCGCGAAGATTGTTAGTGCTTTCGCGGTGGAGACTTGACTGAAGGCGGATCTCGTGGTATCCTATAGAGGTTGATTGCGAGTGAATGCCCGTGGCGGGCACCGATAAGGTGTCCGGATTTCGCGGCCTCATGCAGAGGAGTGGGTGGCTGGACGTACGGGGATAGAAACGGGCGGGAGCGGTTGCCGGTTCAGTAAAAGCGCTCCCTGTTCGTAAAATACAATAAGCGTCAACGTGGGCGATGTCTGGAGGGACCACCCCCCAGAGATCGCCCTTTCTCTTTGGGATAACGAGGGACATGTGTGAGGGGAGCAGACCATGAGGCGTTATGCGATCGTCATTACAGGGGCAGTGCTTTGTGCGGCGGTGCTCACCTCGGCCGAGGCCGTGTCGGCGGGCCCGATCGTGTTGTTGGAGAAGACGTTCGCCGAACTCGGCGGCGGGAGTCCTGCCAGCGGTCTGATCACCTACGACTACAACTACAACGACACCTTCACGGGCCAGATGGTGAGCCGGGCCTTCGACATGGCGAGCGGCGACTACCTGTACCTGTACCAGGTGGTGAACGACGGCCCGTCGTCGATGGAGGTCTTCGGCCTGGCCCCGTTCTTCGGCTTCCAGGAAGGCGGCTCCCTGACGGGCGGCGAGCCGACCGGCTTCCTGGCGGATGGACTGGAGCCCGCCGGGGCCAACTACGACGATACGCTGGACGAGCCGCTCGTCACGTTTTCCTACCCGGCTTACCTGGGCGACCAGGTGCCGGCGGGGGAGCACACGCGGGTGTTGTACCTCGTTTCCCCGTACGCCTCGGTCGAAGGCGAAGGGTACGTGATTGACGGCGGAGTGGATGCCGGCCCGGTGGTCACAACACTGCCGGAGCCCGCGACGCTGGGCCTCCTGGCCGGCGGCGCGGTGCTCATGGTCGGACTTCGCCGGAAACGCCGCTGATCCGTCCCTCGCGCGAAGCAGGCCCGCTGCGGCGGGCGTTCGCACGGCGCACGACGAAGGCGCGGTGTCCGATATCGGGCACCGCGCCTCTCTTCTGCCAATGAACGGTCGGCCCGGGTTACCGCGCGTAAGGCCTCGGCTCACCCCGCCAGCGTCTGGGCGCAGGTGATGGCCGTCGCGTCCACGATGTCCTGGACGTGGCAGCCGCGCGATAGGTCGTTGATGGGCCGCGCGAGACCCTGGAAGATGGGTCCGACCGCCTGCCCGCCGCCGAGGCGCTCGGCCAGTTTGTAGCCGATGTTGCCGGCTTCGAGGTCGGGGAAGATGAGGACGTTGGCCCGTCCCGCCACGGGGCTGCCGGGCGCTTTCGTGCGGGCGACCTGCGGCACGAGGGCCGCATCGACCTGCAGTTCGCCGTCCACGGCGAGGCCGGGCTCCAATTCGGCCGCCCGCCGGGCCACCCGCGCCATCCGTGCCGGCGCGTCATGCCTGGCGGATCCCTTCGTGCTGAACGACAGGCACGCCACCACCGGCTCGGTGCCCGTGAACTGGCGCCACGAGGAGGCCGCGCTCCTCAGGATGTCGAGCAGTTGATCCTCGGTCGGTTCCGGCACGACGCCGCAATCCGCCAGCACGAGCACGCCCTCGTGGCCGAAGTCGGGGGTGGGCATCAGGAGGATGAAGCACGAGGAGAGGGTCCTCAGCCCCTCGCGCGTGCCGACCGCCCGCAGCGCCGCCCGGATGACGTGCGGCGTGGGCGAGGCGCTGCCCGCCACCATGCCGTCGACGAGCCTCTCGGCCACGCACATGGCCCCGTACAGGACGGCGTCGGCGACGGCGTCGCGGGCTTCCTCCGGCGTGGAACCCTTGTGTCGGCGGCGCTGGTAGTACGCCTCGGCGAGCATATCGAGGCGGTCCGGGTCGGAGGGGTCGAGGAGCTCGGCGGCCTCCGGGTTACCGCCGGCGGCGCCGAGGGCCTCGGCCAGGCGGTCGGCCTCGCCCAGCAGGACCGGCTGACAGAACCCCTCCTGCTGGCACTGGGCGGCGGCCTGGACCACGCGCGGATCGTGCGTCTCGGGCAGGAGGATGCGGCGGCGGAGATGGCGGACCCGCGACTTGATCGACTCGAACAGATTCACCTGCGGCTCCTGGGGCTGAAGTCAGGCCGAGGCCGCCCGGCCGCTCCCAGCCTCGATTGGCGGGGTGCTACTGGCGGCTTGCCCGCCAGTGCCCCCCGGTCACGAGACACTGGCTGACAAGGAGCCAGTGGCACCTTGCATATCAACCTTGGCTGAGGGCTGGCCGGTTACGAGGACTCCTCGGCGCCGGCCTTCAACAGGCCGAACTTCTGAAGGCGGTACCGCAACTGGTCGCGGCTGAGGCCGAGCAACTGGGCCGCCCGCGACTGGTTCCCGTCCGCCTGCTCGATGGCCTTCTCGACCAGCAGACGTTCGACCTCGCGGATGTCCACGCCCTTCGGGCCGAGCACGATGAGCGGTTCGGGGTCGGCCTCGGAGTCGCTGCCGGCCACGATGGCGGGGGTCATCAGTTCGGTCGGCAGGCCGTCGACCGTCAGGCGTCCGCTGCCCGAGAGGAGCATGGCCCGCTCGATCAGGTTCCGCATCTCCCGCACGTTGCCCGGCCAGTCGTAGGCCTGCATGACGGCCATGGCGGCCGGGTCGATGCCGGTGATCTCCTTGTGGAACTCCGCGTTGAACCGCTCGACGAAGTAGTTGGCCAGCACGGGGATGTCCTGCGGCCGCTGGCGCAGCGGCGGGAGGGTGATGGGGAAGATGTTGAGCCGGTAAAACAGGTCCTCGCGGAAGAGGCGGTTCGCCACCAGGTCGCGCAGGTTCTTGTTGGTGGCGGCGATGATGCGGACGTCGACGACCAGGTCCTTCGTGCCGCCCACGCGCCGGAACGCCTTCTCCTCCAGGAACCGCAGGAGTTTGGCCTGGAGGGTGGGCGGCATGTCGCCGATCTCGTCCAGGAAGATCGTCCCGCCGTCGGCCAGTTCGAAGAGGCCCTTCTTCTTCTCCCGCGCGTCGGTGAACGCGCCCTTTTCGTGGCCGAAGAGTTCGCTCTCGAGCAGCGTCTCGGCCAGGGCGGTGCAGGTGATGTTCATGAACGGGTGGTCGGCCCGCGGGCTGTTGTAATGGAGGACCTTGGCCACGAGGTCCTTGCCCGTGCCGCTCTCGCCCTGGAGCAGGATGGTGCGGGCCTCGCTGGCGGCCACGTTCTTCAGGAGGTTCAGGACCTCCAGCATCCGGGGGTCGCGGGCCACGATGCGATCGAACCCGAACTCCTCCTGCTGCGTGGTGCGGAACCACTCGACCTCCGTCCGCAGCCGCTTCGCCTCCAGCGCCTTCTCGACCACCACCATCATCTCGTCGAGGCTGAACGGCTTCGAGACGTAGTCGTACGCGCCCAGCCGGATGGCCTGGATCGCCAGGTCCACGTTCGTGTACGCCGTCATCATGACGGTCAGCGTGTCCGGCCACTGCTGGCCGATGCGCTCCAGGACCTCCAGGCCGTCGGCGTCCGGCAGGCGGTAATCGAGCAGGACGAGGTCGACGGGGGCGGCCTCGAGGTGGCGCATCCCGTCTTTGCTCGTCGTCGACGCCGCCACCTGGCACCCGTTCATTTCCAGACGGCGGGCCAGGGCGGTGCGGACGCCTTCCTCGTCCTCGATGATCAGTACGGATGGCTGGGCCATGACTTCCTGCCGTCGGAGGGTTCGACGCGGCAGTGTACCACCCGTGGAGGACGGTTGCAAGCGCGGCCGGGGCGCGCCGTCGCCGGCCGATGCGGCCACTCGCGTGAGAAAGTCCGACGAAAACAGTTGACCCCCGTCCCGCGCGGACCTATACCGGACGGGTTCCCCAGGTCCGCGCCGATTGCGAGGCACGACCCATGTATGCAGCCATTATGGCGGGCGGCGAGGGCACCCGGCTCTGGCCGGCCAGCCGCGATACCTGCCCCAAGCAGTTCATCAACGTCTTAGGCGGCGAGCCGCTCGTCGTCCAGACCCTCGAGCGGCTCGAAGGCCTCCTGCCGCCCGAGAACGTCCTCGTCCTCATCAACCACAAGCATCAGGAGGCGGCCCGGCGGCTCCTGCCCGACCTGCCCGCCGAGAACCTCATCGTCGAGCCCCGCATTCGCGACACGGGCCCCTGCATCGGCCTGGCCTGCGAAATCATCCGCAAACGCGCCGGCGAGCAGACCGTCGTCTGCCTGCCCTCCGACCACGTCATCGAGCCGGCCGAGGCCCTCCGCGAGTGCCTCCACCGCGCCGAGGCCTGCGTCGAGGCCGAGCCCGGCGCCCTCTACGCCATCGGCATCCGGCCCACCTACCCCGCAACGGGCTACGGCTACCTGCTGCGCGGCGAGACGGTGGGCGAGGTGGACGGCGAGCCCGTCTTCGACGTCACCAGTTTCCACGAGAAGCCGGCCATCGCCCTGGCCGAGGCATACTTCGACTCCGGCGACTACTTCTGGAACAGCGGCATCTGCTTCGGCCGGACCGACACGTTCCGGGAGGAAATGCGCCGCCACCAGCCGGAACTCGCCGAGGGGCTTCGCCAACTCGCGCCCGACCTCGACACGGAGCGGCAGGCGCCCGCCCTGGCCAGGGTCTACCCGCGGTTCCCGCGAATCAACGTCTCGGACGGCGTGATGGAGAAGGCCGACCAGGTCCGCGTCATCGAGGGGCACTTCGCCTGGGACGACGTGGGGACGTGGCGCATCCTCCAGGCCCACCTGCCCGCCGACGAGGACGGCAACGTGGCCCAGGGCGAGGCCGCCATCGTCGACGCCCACGGCAACCTCATCTACGCCGGCCGCGACCAACTCGTCGCCGCCCTCGGCGTGCGCGACCTCGTCATCGTGGCGACGCCCGACGCCACGCTCGTCACCACGCGCGACAAGGTCCAGCAGGTCCGCAAGATCGTGGCCCAACTCAAGGCCCGGCACAAGGATCGGTTTCTTTAGCCACAAGCCGCGAGCCACGCAAGAAGCGCGGCGGGTCTCCGCACCCGCCGCGTATGACGCGCCGGGTGCCGCTGGCGGCTTCCCCGCCCGTGTGTGGCCCGGCCGGTCTTGTCCGGCCGGGAATCATTGAGGCTACTTATCAAGCACCGTGTGCCATCTTAGCCGCAAGGCGCAGCCGAGCGCGCCTCCTCGCTCGCGTGCCGGACGATGCCCACCGACCGCGGCACGACGAGGTCGAACGTCCGTTCCCAGGCCAGCCGGACGGTCGGCCTCGTGGCATCCCCCTCGCTTGCCGCCGCGTCAGGCGCGGCCGCCTCTCCCGCCAGGGCGACGGATATCTCTTCGCCCGGCGCCACGGTCGTGCCGACCTCATCGCGGGCCCCGCCCGCCGTCACGCTTTCCACGGCCACGGGCACTACCGCCCCATTCGCAACGTGCAGCGTGTGGCCCTCGGTGCGGACCGCGACCGTGTCTTCCACGAGGCGGTGGGCGGCGCCGTCCAGGGGTACGTCCTGGGTGAACCGCCGCCGCACGTCCACGAGCATGACGAACTGGGCGCTGTACTCGGCGAGGCCGCCGTGGTACTCGGCCACGCGCTTCTCGGGGTCCGCGGGATTGACGACCTCCAAGATGACGGGCCGGCTGAGGTACTGCTCGATCATCGGCTCGTAGGCGTTGGCCGTCTCGCCGATGAGGAGGGTGCCGATGGCGTTGATCTGCCCGCCCTGGGCCGCCAGCGTCGGGCTCGGCGCCGCCTGGGCCGCCTGCTGGACGGTCATGCCCATCGCCTTGACGATGGCGTCGCGGAAGGTGTTGACCACGTTCCGCGCCCACCGGGCCGTGCGGCCGACGAGCGAGGGATGGGCCAGGCGCCGGACCTGCCGCCGGCGGCGCCGGCCGTCGGCCTCGTCCAGGCGGTCGGCGAAGCGGTGGATGGCGAGCAGCCGGCCCAGGTCGCCCTCGTACATCAGGAACGACCGCTTGGCGGGCGAATCGAACGGCGTCTCGTACACCAGTTCCACGCCGCGCGAGAAGACCTTCAGCACGCCCCAAACCTGCCGGCCGCTCTGTTCGGAGAGCGTCACGTGGAATCCGCGGAAGATCTTCAGGCACCGGTCGCGTTTGCGTGCGGCGATGAACGCCCCGATCGCCGCCGCCAGGAACAGGACCACCAGGCCGACGGCGAACGGGTTCTCCAGCAGGAAGCGGAGGGCGGGGTGGGCGCCGTCGGCGGCGGGTGCGGCCTGCTCGGCCAGGAGGACGATGGCGCGCATACGAGGCCTCCGCAACGTCCCCCGCGGCGGATCTTCGGACCCGCCGCGCACGAGTCCAGAGGATGTCCTTGGGGTACGGACGGGTCACCGGCCGCCTCGCCGGTCTTAACCGCCCGACGCCTCTTCTGAGGCGAAGAGCGGCATCGCTGCCGTGCCCGTCTCGTCGGCGACGCGGCGGGCGGCCTGACGGGCGTAGTCGTTCGAGAGTTCCACGCCCACCCATCGCCGGTCGTTCTTGGCCGCGGCGACGAGCGTCGTCCCGCTCCCCGCGAACGGGTCGAGGACCACCTCGCCCGGCCGCGAACACGCCAGGACGATCCGCTCCAGCAGGTCGACCGGCATCTGGCATGGGTGCCAGCCCTCGCGTTCCTTGAACGTGCCGCACACCCGCGAGAACGTCCAGACGTCGTGCGGCAGGCGGCCCTTCGGGTTGGCCCGCTTATCGTTATATTTGAGTTGGCGGTCGCTCTTGACGCGGACGCGCGGGTCGTCGGCGTTGAACGTGAAGTGCTCCGGGTCCTTCACGAAATAGAAGAGGTGCGCGTGGCTGCGGTTAAACTTATACTTGCAGTTCTGTCCGAACGTGTAGTACCAGATGATCCAGTTCCGCAGCGTGGCCCGCTGCCGCATCATGACGCGGATCTCGGCCGCGTACTCGTCGCCGATGGCGATCCAGAACGTGCCGTCGGGTTTCAGCACCCGCAGGCAGGCGTCGAGCCACCGCTCGGTCCAATCGAGGTACTCCTGCGGCGGTCGGTTGTCGTCGTACCGGTCGTACTGGTACCCGATGTTGAAGGGGGGGTCGGCGAACACCAGGTCCACGCACCCCTCGGGCCAGTGGGGCAGGACCTCGAGGACGTCGCCCCGGATGATCTCGTTGACGGCGGGTGGTTCGGGCACGGGTCACCCAAGCGGTGGGGGTCCGGCGGTCCGTCGGCCCCCAGGTCTTGTTCTTTACATGCTCCCTGGTCGGATTATAATCGGCCGCACACCGGCTGCAATAGAATTCGCCGACGAGCGGGTCGTCTATCCCGCAGAGCGGCCTCATCCACACGCGAAAGGGGCACGCCTTCATGCGCAGGCCGGGCTTCCGGACAGGCCTTCTCGGCGTTACGTTCCTCGTGTCGGCTTGCCTCGCCGTCGTCACCGGGTCCCCGGCGGCGGACACCCCGCCCAATGCCGCTGCCCTGGCCAAGGACCTCGACGCCCTCATCGGCAAGGCGGACCTCGCGGGGACCGTGACGGCCGTGTGCGTCCTGGACCTCGGCGTGCCGGGCACGCCCGCCCGTCCGCGGACGGTCTATAGCCGCCTGCCGGACCGCCCGCTCATTCCCGCCAGCAACATGAAACTCATGACCACGGCCGCGTGCTTCGACCGCCTCGGCCCGGACTGGCGTATCCGGACGCACGTCGGCCGGGTGCCTTCGCCGCGCGGCAAGGGGCGGTGGGACCTCGCGGTCATCGGCGGCGGCGACCCGAACCTCTCCGGCCGCTTCTACGGCGGCGACACGGTCGGCGCCTTCCGCCGATGGGCCGCCGTCCTGAAGCAGCGCGGCGTGACGGCCGTCGAGCGCGTCGTTCTCGACGACACCCTTTTCGACGCCGCCCTCGTCCATCCCAACTGGCCCGCCGACCAGCGGCACAAGTGGTACGAGGCGCCGGTCAACGCATTGCCGATTAACGATAACTGCGTGAACGTCAACGTGGCGCCGGGGCCGGTGGGCGGCGCGGCGCGGGTGTGGCTCGAGCCGCCCGGCAGCGGCATCGCCCTCTCCGGCTCCATCCGGACCACCGCCTCGAAGAAGGCCCACCGGTACAGCCTGGAGCGGTTCGTCGACCCGGACGGCTCCCTGCGCATCCACGCCGACGGGGCCTACTGGGCCGAGGCGCCCGAGCGCATCGTCTACCGAACGCTTGCGGACCCGACGGAGGTCTTCGGCAATGCCCTCGCGCACACGCTGCGCCGGGAGGGCATTCGCGTGGCGGGGCCGGTCGTCCGGGGCGACCTGACCACCCCCCGCGGGGCCGCCAAGCGGGGGTTCCGGTGCGATCTCGTGCACGTCTCCCGCCTCGGCGCCAGCGCGGCCGTCGCCAACACGCGGAGCCAGGGCCTGTACGCCGAGTGCCTGTTCAAACTCCTGGGCGCCTACGGCCAGACGCCGAAGGTCACCACGCCGCACCCGCCCCGCCAGGGGTCGTGGACGAGCGGGCGGGAGGAACTCCAGCGCTGGCTGGCCGCGCGCGGCGTGCCGGCCGCCGGCTGCGTCTTCGACGACGGGTCCGGCCTCTCGAAGCAGAACCGGCTGACGGTCTTCACCCTCGCCCGCGTCCTGGCGCTGATGCACCGGGTGTACGGGGCCCGGTTCCGCGAGACGCTGGCCCTGGCCGGCGAGGACGAGGGGACGCTCCACCGGCGGATGCAGAACACGCCCGCCGACGGCCGCATCCATGCCAAGACGGGCTACGTGGCGGGGGCGAGCGCCCTTTCCGGCTACGCCGAGACGGACAGCGGGCACCTGCTGGCGTTCGCGATCCTGATGAACGGGTTCCGGTCGGGGCACCTGTGGAAGGCACGGCTGGCGCAGGACAGGATCTGTATACGGCTGGTCGCGTACTGAGCGACGAGCCGCAATGATAAATGCCAAATGCTAAATGCAAAACACGCCTTCGGCGTGTGGGATAGGCGGCGATCGCCCGGGCGCCGTTGCCCTTTACGCCGCAGGCGTGATTTGGCATTCAGCATTTCTCATTTGGCATTCGCGGTGCGCCTCACGGCACCAGGAACGGGTCATTCCTGGAATCCACGGGCAGCGTGCTCGTGCCGTCGTAACTGGCCGGATCGTTCGTGGCGCGCAGGGTGGAGAGGTCCTCCGGGTTGATGGTTGCCACCGGCACGTCGTTGCGGCGAAGCCAGATGTTGTCGTGGTTCACGCCGCAGTACGGATGGGGCACCCACTCCACGTGGCCGTCGAGGAAAAGGACGTTCTGGCCCTGGAAGTCGTGATTCGGGCTGCCCAGTTCCCAGGCCTTCGGGCGGGCGCCGCCCTCTCGCCAGCGTTTGACCAGTTCGGTTTCCCACTCTCCGCCGAATACGGGCTCGGAGGCCAGGTGCCTGTCGGTGGCCCCGTTCGCGACCCCACCGGGGGCGCCGCTCCAGAAGTCCCGGCGCAGGGGAGAGGCGTCGGCGACGACGGCCATCCGAGACGGCTGCTCGGAACCGCTCTGTGTCAGCGTGTACGGCCCCAGGACGTTCTGGAAGGCGTAGTGGCAGTACAACTCACCGCGGAAATCGCGGAGGGCCTCGTAGGCGACGGGCTCACCGTTTTCCTCGTCCACCGGTGCGTAAGGCCTGACCATGTCCGGTGGTTCTCGCTCGGCGTCGGGGCAGACGAACATCCAGGGCGAGGCCCCGGCGGCCACGATTAACCTCCAGAAGTTGGCCGTGTTCGACTGGATCGGCATGCCGTTGTCGCCGGGTTCGGCTTCGGGCGGGTCGGCCGGGTCGCGGGCCGGTTCCCACTCGTCCGTTCGCGTGTTGCCGATGTCGTTCCAGTGAGTGGAGTTGACGTTGAACACGTCAGGCCACTGTTGGCGATGGGTCGACGCCCAGTTCTGGCACGCCGTGCCGATCATCTTCAGGTTGTGTCTGCAGGCGGCTGTCGGAGCATGATCAAAAAGGCACCACATCGTTGGCAGGAACAGCACGAAGAGAATGCCGAGCAGCACCACGGCGACGATCACGCATCCCAGGCGAATGCCTCCCCGTTGCGACGCCCCGGCGGATGGCGGCATGGCGGGCTCCTCGGTTGGCTCCTCCCAAGTATTGTGCGCGGGGAGGGGCCAATGTTCAAGGATAAATGATAGATGCCAAAGGAGCCCTCGCCGGAAAGGGCAGCGGCAACCTGCCGCGGGCCGCCTGTCCTACACGCCGCAGGCGTGATTTGGCATTGATCATTTGGCATTCAACATTCCGGCCCTCGCCTTTCCACTTGCTGCGCCGGCGCCCACGTTCTACCATCGATACCGTTGAGTTGGCGCGCGGCGGGTACCCCTCGGCTACGCTCGGGGCAGGCTCCGACCCGTCGCGCACGAGGAGGGAGCCGCACCTATGTCCGCCGCCCGTTTCGACGTGCTCGCCATCGGCAGCCTGGCCGCCAACACGTACTGGGGCGAGAAGACGCCCGTCCGCCGCGAGTACGCCACCGCCACGCTCGTCCGCTCGCAGGACGTGACGCTCGTGGTGGACCCCGGCTGGCCGGCCGAGGTCCTCCGGGCCGCCCTCTTTTACCGGGCGGGGCTGGAGCCCGCGGCCGTCACGCACGTCTTCCTGACGCACTTCGACCCGGCCCACTTCGGCGGCATCGACCTGTTCCCCGAGGCCGCCTGGTCGATGTTCGAGGAGGAGATCCGCTACGCCCGGGCCGAGGGCGACACCGAGGGCCTCGGCGGGCAGGTCGTCAGGCGGGTCCGGCCGGCGCCGGAGTCGTTCGCCACGGGCGTGGACCTGTTCCCGACGTTCGGCCCGTCGCCGGGGCACTGTTCGCTGCTCGTCTACACGGCCCTGGCGACGACCGTGGTGGCGGGCGACATCGTCCCCACGCGCGAGCATTACGAGCGCGGCAGCCTGGAGGACGAGCCGTGGGACCTGGAGAAGGCCCGCGAATCGTTTCAGGACGTGCTCGAGATCGCCGATCTCATCGTGCCCGGCCACGACAACCTGCTCGTCTGTCGGCCGGGCGGGGGGGTGGTGTAGATACGATGCGGGGCGCGGCGGCTCTCCGTACCCGCCGCGCCGAAGGCGCCGGTGCCACGGATTGCTTGCCAATCCGTGTTCTCCCGGCCGGGCAAGACCGGCCGGGCCACACAAGAAACACAATTCCGGGCGGCGGGTACGGAGACCCGCCGCGCAAGATGCAGGGTAGGGGTCAGGTTTGAAGGGGCGGGTGCCACTGGCTGCTTGTCAGCCAGTGTTTTACGACGCTCGAAACGCACTGGCGGGCAAGCCGCCAGTGGCACCCCGCAGAATGAAGCCTGACAGCACACGAGTGTGAAAACCATGACCGTCCTCGCCGAGTTCCCCTGGCACCTGGCCGCCATGCTCCTGCTGCTGGCGGCGTCGGGGTTTTTCTCGGGGGCGGAGACGGCCCTGTTCAACCTCTCGCGGGAACAGTTGCGGCGGTTCCGGGATGCCCGCAGCCCGTTTCGCCGGGCCACCGCCCACCTCATGGAGGACCCCCGCCGTCTGCTCGTTACGGTCCTCTTCGGCAACAACGCGGTGAACGTGGCCCTGTTCGCGACGAGCGTCGTGCTGATCCAGGCCATCGGGCAGCGGTTCCCCGAGGTGCGGGGGGAGTGGCAGATCGCGATCGGCACCGCCACGCCGCTGGCGGTCATCCTGTTCGGCGAGGTGGCCCCGAAGAGCGTGGGGGCGATCATGCCGGGCTGGTTCGCCCCCCTGGTCAGCCTGCCGCTGACGGCCCTGGAGTACATCGTCTGGCCGATCCGCATCGCCCTCGTGGGCGGCATCGTGGCGCCGCTGGAGCGGCTCATCACGGGGCGGCGCCTGCGCGAGGCCCCGCTGATGAGCACCGACGAACTCCAGGCCGTGGTCGAACTCTCGGAACGCGAAGGGGCCGTCACCCCCGACGAGAGCGACATGCTCGTCGAGGTGCTCGACCTGGGCGAGCGGCGCGTCCGCGAGGCCATGACGCCGCGCGTGGAGGTCGTCGGCTGCGACCTTTCCGCCCCGATGGACGAGGTGCTCGCCCTGTTCCGGAAATCGCGCCTCACGAAACTCCTGGTCTACGACGGCAAGATGGACCACGTCGTGGGCATCGTGTACGCGAAGACGGCGTACCTGCACCCGGAAGGCCCGCTGCGTCGGCTGGTGCGGCCGGTGTACTTCGTGCCGGAGATGAAGACGGTCGAGAGCCTGCTGAAGGAGTTCCGCAGCCGGCGCATCCAGTTCGCGGTCGTGGTGGACGAGTTCGGCGGCCTGGCGGGCGTCGTGACGGTGGAGGACGGCCTGGAACTGATCGTCGGCGACATCGAGGACGAGACCGACCGCCCCACGGCCGAGCCCGTCCAGCGGCTGGGCCCGTCGGAGTACCGGCTGGCGGGCGACCTCTCCGTCCGGAGTTGGGAGGACCTGTTCGGCGTGGACCTGCCGGAGGGCGGCGGCCGGTACGCCACCCTGGCCGGGTTCGTGACGAGCCTCCTCGGCCGGCTGCCCGAGCAGGACGAACGCATCCGGTGGGGGAACGTCGAGTTCCGCATCGAGGAGGTCCGCCGGCGGCGCGTGACGTGGGTCCGCGTCCGGCTGCTCGATACCTCCGGCTCCCCGCCGGCGGACGAGGAGGCGACCTGACCGTGGACGCCCTGGCCGACATCCTGGCCCGGTACGGCCTGTACCTGGCGGCGGGGGCGGGGCTGGTCATCTCGTTCGTGGCCAGTGCCGTCGAGACCGGTTCGTATCGCCTGAACCGCGTCCGCCTGCGGCTGCGGGCCGACGGCGGCGACCACCGGGCCGCCACGCTGCTGCGGTTGCTGGGCGACTTGCCCGGCCTCATCATCAGCATTCTCATCGTCAACAACGTGGGCAACTACCTGCTGACGGCGGCGGTGACGGCCCTGGTGGCCCGCTGGGTCGCCGGCGCGGGCGACGTGACCGTCCAACTGACCGCCACCGCTGTCGCCACGCCCATCCTGTTTGTCTTCTGCGAGGTCCTGCCGAAGAACGTCTTCACCTTCGCCCCGGGCGACCGGATGTGTCGCCTGGCGGGGCCGATTCGGGCCGTCTACCTGGGGCTCTACGCGGTGGGCCTGGTGCCGGCGCTGAAAGGCATCAGCGCGCTGGTCCTTCGCATTGCCCGCCGGCGGGGCCTGGCGAGCCCGTTCTCGCCCCGCCAGCGGCTGCGGGCCATCATCCGCGAGGGGCTCGCCGAGGGCGTCATTACGGGTTACCAGGACCAACTGGCCGAGAAGGTCCTCGCCCTCCGCGACAGGACGGTGGGCGACGTCATGATCCCGATGCGCCAGGTGGCCGCCGTCCCCGTCGACGTCACCCAGCGCCGCTTCGCCCGCGAACTGGGCCGGCATTCGTACTCGCGGCTGCCGGTGTACGAGAACCACCGGGCCAACGTCGTCGGCATTGTGCACATCAACGACGTGCTGTTCCGGGAGGAGTTCGACGTGGCGGCCGCCATGCGCCGCGACATCGTCCGCCTGCCCGCGGGCATGACGGTGAGCGCCGCCCTGCTGCGGATGCGGCGGGCCCGCGCCGCCATGGCCGTCGTCGTCGACGAGAAGGGCAGGGCCGTCGGCATCGTTACCGTCAAGGACCTCGTCGAGGAGATCGTCGGCGACCTGGCGGCGTGGTGACAACGCCCGGCCTTGAGCGAAGCGAAAGGCCGGGAACGACCCCCGAGCGCGGCCGCGGGCGCCCGTTTTTCTTTGGCCGCTTCCCCCGGCATGCCTATAATCCCCCTCTCCGCGTCGCAAGGGGAGTTGACCATGGTCGTCCGTCGTCTGCTTGGGGTCGGTCTGCTGCTGCTCGCCGGGGTGGCGCCGGCGGCCCCCGCACCGAAGCCCGCCAAGCCCGTTCGCGAGGAGGGTCCGGCCGAGATGTGGCAGCCGATGACCGAGGCGATGGAGCGCCTCGGCCTGACGGACCTCCAGCGCCGCATCTTGGCCCAGGTCTTCCACCCGCACGCGCACGAGACGCCTCCGCCCCCCGCCGCGGACGCCCCGCTCGCCGTCGAGGTCGATCCGGCCGTGCCGGGCGGCGTGTACCGGATGGGGCCGGGGGGCGACCTGCCCGTCCGTCTGCGAATCCGGGTTCGGACGACGGGCCGGCCGGGCGCCGTCCGCCTGCGGTACCTCGTGCAGGACTTCTACGGCCGGAAGGTCGCCGGCGCCGACCTGCGCCAGGTTTTTCCCGATGCCGCCGGCAAGGCGACGGCGGACCTGGCCATCGAGGAGGCCACCGTCGCCGGGTACTACCATGTGCTCGTGACGGCGACGGGGGGGAATCAGACGGCTGCGGCGGCGTACGGTGCGGTCGTGGTCCCGGCTCCGCTGGAAGGGCCGAATGCCGAGAGCACCTTCGGCCTGCTCGCCCCGCCCGGACCGCTGCCGGACGACGTGCCGACGGTCGCGCATCGGCTCGGCGCCGCCCACCTGGCCATGGATTGGGACGGGACGAAGGAGCCCCTGGAGGCCGTCCGCTCGGCCGGCCTGGTGCCGGCGCCGGTCGTGCCGATCCGGATTCCGCAGCGCGAGCCGTCCCCGGAGGTGTTCGCGGCGACGACGGCCGAGGCCCTCGCCCCGCTGGCCGAGGCCGTGCCCGCGTGGCACCTGGGGCGCCGGCCGACCCTGGACCGCGACGCCCTGGCCGGGTCGGTCGCGTCGTACCGCCGGACGGTCGCCGGCCTGCTTCAGGCCGTCCGCCGGGGCGAGTCGCCGGCCGGCTTGTGGGTCGGCACGACGCCGGCCGTCCTGGGCAGCGTCCTGACGGAGGGACCCGTCCTGGCGGGCGCCGACGGCGTCGTCCTGTACGCCGATGCGGCCGCGGAGGCGACGTCGCTCCGAAGCGGGGCGTATCAGCGCTCCGTGGACTACGGCGTCCAGATGGCCAAGCGGATGGGCGTGGACCATGCCGCCGTCGTCACCGCGGCCGAGGAACCGGGCGCCCGCTCGCCCCAGCAGCGGGCGTGGAAACTCGTCACGCGGCAGGTGACGGCCCTGGCGGCCGGGGCCGAACGTGTCTTCTTCCAGTGGGGCCGCGGCCTGCCGGAGCCGCAGGCCTCCGCCGCCGTCTACGCGTGGATGGCCCACCTGCTCGCCGACGCCGCCTACGAGGGCGACGCCTGGGACGACGTGCCGCTGCTCCACGCGCACGTCTTCAGCACGCCGCAGCAGCGGGCGGCGGTCGTGTGGTCGTGGGTCGGCGGCGAGGACGGTCCGTGCGACCGCGGCGTCCTGGTCTTCGAGGACGGCCTCGGGCTCCAGGCGATGGACGTGGTCGGCCATCCGGTCGGCATCTGGAAGGGTAAGCGCCTCATCGTGCCGCTGAGCGAGGCGCCCGTGTACGTGGTCAGCGTGGACCTCTCGGCCGGCCAGTTGCGCGAGCGGCTGCGGAAGGCCGACATCCTCGGCATTGCGCCCGGCACCGTGCGGGTCGAGAGCATCATCCGCGGCCGGGTGCCGGGCAAGGCGCGGGTCACCCTGTGGGTCCAGAGCCACCGCCCGTGGAAACTGGCCGGCCAGGCCGGGCTGCTCCTGCCCGACGGGTGGGAGGCACGCGACGACAAGCGCCGCTTCGACCTCGAAGCCGGCCATGCCGGCGAGGTGTCCTTCGAGTGCGAGGCGCCCGAGGACGCCGGCCGCGGACCGTATCCGGTCGAGGCGGTCGTCTCGCTGAACGAGGCGTTCGTCCGCCACCGGCAGCAGATATGGCGGGCCCAGACGCCGAAGCGGACCATCGAGGTCGGGTTCGGCCTGTCGGACTGGGACGGCATCGACCCGGTGGTCCTGGAGGGGCCGGACGGTGACGTGGGGGCCGAGGTCCGCACCGCCTGGGACGAGACGTTCTTCTACGTGGCGGTGAGCGTGCGGCGGGAGCGCGGCACGTTCCAGGGCGGGCCGTTCGCCTTCGAGGGCGACGCCGTCCAACTCGCCTGGGGCGCCGCCGAGGGGCGCGCGGACGACGATTTCGGCCATCCGGCGCGCGGCTGGGCCCTGCCCGCGGGCGCCTTTCGCGATACCGACCACCTGATGGCGCTCACGTTCGGCGGCGAAGGGCCGCAGGTGGTGCGGCTGCGGCGGCCGGGGGCCATTCTCCGCGCCCACATGCCGGGCAACCTGGACCCCTGGTACGGGCCGGTCGAGGGGGCCGTGGCCGATATCGCCCGCGATCACGCCATCGGGCACACGCTGTACGAGGCGGCGATTCCGTGGGAGGCGCTTGCGCCGCTGGTGAAGGGAAGGGACCGGATCTTCCGCTTCGGCTTTCGCATCGGCAACGGCGACACGGCGCCTCTCGTCTGGGGCCGCGAGGCGGGCGTGCCGGAGTTCCTGACGAACCCGTGCAGTTTCCTGCCGCTCTCGGAACCTTCCCTGCCGTGCCAGACGTGGTGGGGGATGGTGGGGGAGAGAACGGCGAATGACGAATGACAAATGATAAATGATAAATGGTTCTCCTCCCAAAACCGTGGTGGGCGTGAGGGCCTCGGCCTCGGCTCCGAGGCTGCGAGGGGCTTAAGGGGGCCTCCGATGGGGGTGTGCCCTCTTGCGTTGGGCATGGGCCGAGGGGGTCTGGGGGAGATGGAATCTCCCCCAGAGGCCGTGTCGGCCCTGCTCAGGCCCACGCCGCAATCCGCTCAGGCGGACAGCGTCCCTAACCTCTTGCGAGGATTGGGGTTACCCACGAGAAAACGGCGTGTCCTCCCACGGTTTCGGGAGGAGAGCCTGATAAATGAGAAGGCGCCCGGTATCGAGTGCCTGCCGCCCGGTCTTGAGCGAAGCGAAAGGCCGGGACACACACGAGGAGAGTGCATGCGGTTCGTCCGTTTCCAGGTCGACGGCGAGGTACGCTACGGCGTCATCGAGGGCGGGGAGGTCCGCGAACTGCTCCGCCACTTCCTCGAGGGCGCCACGCCCATGCGAACCACCTACGCCTTGGACGACGTGGACCTGCTCCCGCCTTGCCGGCCCTCCAAGATGCTCTGCCTGGGCCTGAACTACCGCGACCACGCCGAGGAAATGGGCAAGCCCCTGCCGGAGGAGCCCGTCCTGTTCCTGAAGCCCGCCACGGCGCTGCTCGGTCCCGGACAGCCGATCGTGTATCCGAAGATGGCCGGCCGCCTCGATTACGAGGCCGAACTCGCCATCGTCATCGGCCGCACCTGTCGCAACGTACCGCCCGAGAAGGTTGACGATATGATCTTCGGCTACACGTGCTTCAACGACGTGACGGCCCGCGACCTCCAGGCCAGGGACGGCCAGTGGAGCCGGGCCAAGGGGTTCGACACGTTCGGCGTGCTCGGCCCCTGGATCGAGACCGACCCCGGTGCCCCCGACAACCTGGCCGTCACGTGCCGCCTGAACGGTGAGGTGCGGCAGTCGTCGCGGACGGATCAACTCGTCTTCGACTGCCGGTCCGTCGTCTGCTGGGCCAGCCGCATCATGACCCTGGAGGCCGGCGACGTCATCGCCACCGGCACGCCGTCGGGCATCGGGCCGATGGAGCCGGGCGACCGCGTGGAGGTGGAGGTCGAAGGTATCGGCGTGCTTGCCAACCCGGTGGAGCGGGAGCGCGAAAAGGGCGCGAAGCCCGCCCGTATTCTGTAACGGGTTTTGCTCTCTCTCTCCCGGCGGGAGAGGGCAGGGTGAAGGGGGGATGGCCGGAAGCGATGCCCGGCGCCCTCCCCCGCCCGTTGAGCCGGCGACGGCACGTCGCCGGCCGTTCTGTCGAGCGAACGACCGCCGACCTTCGGTCGGCGGCTCAACGGCGCGTTTCACCTCGCATCCCGCACGGCGTATGGCCTTGCCCACCCCTTTTCGCCTTGCCGCCCTGCGCCCCCCGCCGTATCATTGGCCCTTTTCGGGGAGACACGGATGCCATGTGAAGCGCCGGTGCGCCGCTACCTGACCGCTTTCGACACGGGCCGGCTGCCCCAGGTCTTCGCCGACGTCGTGGTGCTGGGCAGCGGGGTGGCGGCCCTTCGCGCGGCCATCGAGATGGCGCCGTCGCTGCGGGTGGCGCTCCTGACGAAGAGCGGCCTGACCGAATCGAACAGTTACTACGCGCAGGGCGGCATCGCCGCCGCCATCGACGAGGCGGACTCGGTGGCCAGCCACGCGGCCGACACCCTCCGGACGGGCTGCGGCCTGTCGGACGAGGCGGTCGTGCGGCGCGTCGTGGAGGCGGCCCCGGAATGCGTCGGCGAACTCATCGACTGGGGAGCGGCGTTCGACCGGGCGGACGGTCACATCAGCGTCAGCCGCGAGGGCGGGCACTCCGCCCCGCGGATCCTGCACGCCCGCGGCGACGAGACCGGCAAGGAAATCACCTCCACGCTCCTGGCCCGCGTCATCCGCCACGAGGCCATCGACATCTATGAGAACACCTTCGCCGTCGACGTGCTGACGGTCGACGGCAAGGCCGTCGGCGTCCTGGCCTGGAACCCCACCCACGGGCTGCTGGTGGTCCGGGCCCGCCGGACGGTGCTCGCCAGCGGCGGCCTGGGGTGCATCTACCGCGAGACGACGAACCCGTCGGTGGCCACCGGCGACGGCCTGGCCATGGCGTACCGGGCGGGGGCGGCCCTGGCGGACCTGGAATTCGTCCAGTTCCATCCCACCACGCTCTACATCGCGGGGGCGAGCCGGCACCTCATCAGCGAGACGGTCCGCGGCGAGGGCGGACGCCTCGTCGACAAGGGCGGCCGGGCGTTCATGGGCGAGTACCATCCCATGGCCGACCTCGCCCCGCGCGACGTCGTCAGCCGCGCCATTCTCGACCACATGCGCCGGACGGGCGCCGCGTACGTCTACCTGGACCTGACGGGCCTCGGCGAGAAGGTCCGCGACCGGTTCCCGGGCATCGCCGCGGCGTGCAGCCAGTTTGATATCGACATTGCCCGCGACTGGATTCCCGTCCGCCCCAGCGCCCACTACATGATCGGCGGCGTGCGGGTCGACGAGAACGGGCGGACGGACCTCGCGAACCTGTACGCCTGCGGTGAGGTCTCGTCCACGGCCCTCCACGGCGCCAACCGCCTGGGCTCGAACAGCCTGCTGGAGGGACTCGTGTACGGCCGGGCCATCGGCCGGCACGTCGTCAGCGAACTGGGCGTGTCCACCGCCTCCCGCCTGAACGGGCCCGCCGCGCCGGAGCACGTCCGAAGCGACGTGATGGACTCGACGCGCGGCCAGTTGCATCTGCCCGACGTCCACGACAGCCTCCGCGCCCTCATGTGGCGGAACGTCGGCATCGAACGCAACGGCGACGACCTGGCCGAGGCCGACGGCCTCATCGGCTTCTGGCAGAGTTACGTCCTGGACAAGGTCTTCGCGGAACCGGCCGGCTGGGAACTCCAGAACATGCTCACCATCGGCCGGCTGATGACCGAGGCGGCGCTGGCGCGGACCGAGACGCGGGGCGTGCATCACCGGTCCGACTATCCCGATCGCGACGACGAGCGCTGGACGTGCCGCATCCTGATGGCCCGCGGTCGCGACACGTGGTTCGAACCGCTGGAGGGCGGCCCGTCGGACATCGAGGCGTCCGGCGATGAGTAAGATGTGTCGCGCGGCGGGTCTCCCGGCCCGCCGCGCGCAGTGATTTACAGCGCCTGTGGCGCGGTGGCCCAGGAGGGCCACCGCGCCGGGCTCCGCTCGCACGTTCCGGGTTCAGAGAATACCCATGGCCGCCGACGAGATCGAAGCCAAGTTCCGCGTAGACGATCCGGAGGCGTTCCGGGTCCGTCTTGATGAGCGCGGCCTGACGGCGGGCGAGACAGTGTTCGAGGTCAACCGCCTCTTCGACGACGCCGACGGGTCGCTGCGGCAGTCGGGGGCGGCCCTGCGCCTGCGCGAGGAGTTCCGCGAGACGGACGGCACGGTCGTGCGGACGCTCCTCACGTACAAGGGGCCCCGCGTCGAGAGCCGCATGAAACGCCGGCCCGAGGCCGAACTGGCCGTCGAATCGGCCGCACCGCTGGTCGAGATCTTCGGGGCGATCGGTCTCTCGGAGACGTTCCGCTACGAGAAACGCCGCACGCCGTTCCACGGCGGGGCGTGCGAGGTCGTTCTCGACGAAGTGCCGCACCTGGGTCACTTCGCCGAGATCGAAGGGCCGAGCGAGGAGGCCGTCTTCGAGGAACTGGAGGGGCTGGGGTTGTCCGACGTCCCCCTCATCCGGACGAGTTACGTCCACCTGCTGAGCGAGCATCTGGCGGCGGCGGGCCTCGACCCCCGCCGGGCGGTGTTCGAGGGCGGCGAGTGAGAGGCGCCTCTGGCGCGGTGGGTCTCCGCACCCACCGCGCGTTCGACCGCGGTGCCTTTCGAGCCCGCCGCGTGAGCGGCGGGGTA
>JAWODB010000306.1:0-13683 GCA_046483505.1 Phycisphaerae bacterium | reverse complement strand
TTTCCAATGCAATTTTCCGCGCAGGTCTTTGATGGATTCTTGTTTTTTGCGCTGGACTAACAATTTCAAGCCCTCTTCCACAGCATCTTTTTTCGTTTTTAATCGACTCACCTTCAAGGCTTCATCCATCAAATCGTCATCGATCACTATATTCGTTCGCCCAATGGTACCGATTTAGTCAATGTGTATTTTTTATTAATCTATACACATAACTGCTAAATTCCTAACTTTATTGTACAACTAACCCTCTTAAGGTGGGGGGCTCCTTCACTTGCCAGTTTCTGGCTTTTTGGCCATTCATCCCCATCGTGTCGGTCAGCGCGCGGCTGCAGGCGGCGGTGACGACCCGGAACCTCGGGCGGTTCCCCATCCTGATCGCCGCACCGCCCGAAGTCCTCAACCGGTACCGCGTCGTCTTCCAGCAGGACGCCGAGCGGTGGGTCGAACTCGAGGTCGAAGGGCCCGGCCCCGCCGTCGAACGCCTCACGCCGCAGGACATTCGCGTCCAACTCGTCCTCACCGAGGACGACAAGCCGAATCCCGGTTCGTGGCTGCCCGGACAGCCGGTCGTGGTGGGTCTGCCGCCCAGCGTCAAACTGGCGCGGCCGCTGCGGCCCGTCAACTTCAATCTCGAGAAGGTCGCCGAGAAGGCCACGCCCCCGTAAGGAGACCCACCGTGAGCGAGACCTCCCCCTCCGCAGCGGCCGCCGACTGGACCGAGCCGGCCCGCGCCATCGGCGAGCGGGCCCGGCACGCGGCCCGGCTGCTCGAGCGGGCCGGCCCGGCCGCCCGGACGGACGCCCTCCGCGCTATGGCCGAAGGCCTCCGCGAGAAGGCCGGCACCCTCCAGGCCGACAACGAGGCCGACCTCGAGGGCGCCCGCCAGGCGGGCCTCTCGAAGGCGATGGTCGACCGCCTCACCCTCAGCCCGGACCGCATCGAGAAGATGGCCCGCAGCCTGGAGGAGGTGGCCGACCTGCGCGACCCCGTCGGCGAGGTCCTGGAAGGGTACGTGCGGCCGAACGGCCTCCGCATCGAGCGGGTCCGGGTGCCCATCGGCGTCGTGCTGACCATCTACGAGTCGCGGCCGAACGTGACGAGCGATGTGGCCGGCCTCTGCCTGAAGAGCGGCAACGCCTCCGTCCTGCGAGGCGGGAAGGAGTCGCTGCGGTCGAACCTGGCCATCCACCGCGTGCTGGCCGACGCCCTGACCGCGACGGACCTGCCGGCCGACGCCGTCCAGATGGTCGACACGCCGGACCGGGACCTGCTGGCCGCCCTGCTCCGCCAGGACGAGACGATCGACCTCGTGGTGCCCCGCGGGGGCGAGGCACTCATCCGGGCGGTGGCCGAGCAGGCCACCATCCCCGTCATCAAGCACTACAAGGGCGTGTGTCACGTGTACGTCGACGACCTGGCGGACCTCGACATGGCCGAGGCCATCTGCTTCAACGCAAAGGTGCAGCGGCCGGGCGTCTGCAACGCTATGGAGACGCTCCTGGTGCACGCGAACGTGGCGGCCCGGTTCCTGCCGCGCATCTGCCGGCGCCTGGCCGAGGCGGGCGTGGAACTCCGCGGCTGCGAGCGGACCCGCCGGCACTGGCCCGACGCCAGGGAGGCGACCGAGGACGACTGGCCGGCCGAGTACCTCGACCTCGTCCTGGCGGTCCGCGTCGTTGACGGCCTGGAAGCGGCCATCGAGCACATCGAGACGTACGGCTCCCGTCACACCGACGCCATCGTGACGGAGGACGTGCGGCGGATTCGGCGGTTCGTGGAGGGCGTCGATTCCTCCTCCGTCATGGTCAACGCGAGCACGAGGTTCAGCGACGGCGGGGAGTACGGCCTGGGGGCCGAGGTCGGCATCTCAACGGACAAACTCCACGCCCGTGGGCCGATGGGCTGCCGAGACCTGACGACCTGCAAGTGGGTCGTCACAGGGAACGGGCACCTCCGCACGTGACGGCAACAAAAACAATCATGAACAAGGAACACTGAACGCCCAACACTGAAGTGCGCCGGAGGCGCAAGACGGAAGACATCGTTCGAAGAGTCATCCCACACGCGGCGGGCCCTGCCCCGCCGCGTTCCCTTCATCATTGGATATTGGACATTCCTTGTTCGATATTCTTGCTTGGTCGTTGGTGCGGGAGGGGGGACTCGAACCCCCAAGCCCCAGCGGGGCACAAGGACCTAAACCTTGCGCGTCTGCCAGTTCCGCCACTCCCGCATGTGCCGGCAACGATTATACACCGGCGTGCTGTCAAGATGTAGGCCGCGGCGCGCCGGGGCCTACGGCTCTCGGCCTACCATTTCGCGCGGCGGGTCTCCGTACCCGCCGCGCAGATCGGGAAAGGACGTTCCGAGCGCGGTGGGGGCGGAGACCCACCGCGCTGAACACCCCTGCGCCGTTCACGCCAGCATCCCCGCGTAGCACGCGGTCATGAACGCCGCCAGCGTGCCGGCGACCAGCGCCCGCAGGCCGTAGTGGGCGTACAGGCTCTTGCGGTCCGGGTCGATCATCCCCAGCCCGCCGACGAGGATGGCGACGGACCCGAAGTTCGCAAAGCCGCACAGGGCGTACGTGGCGATGGTAACGGACCGCTCGCCGATGACCCGGCCCTCGGCCAGCGGCTGGAGCGCCTCGTATGCCAGGAACTCGTTCAGGATGGTCTTCGTGCCGAGCAACTGGCCCACCGCGTGGGCGTCCTCCCACGGCACGCCCATCACGACGGCGAACGGGCTGAACACCCACCCCATGAGCCGCTGGAGCGTGAGAGGCTCGGCCATCCACACGCCCGAGACGGCGGCCAGGATCATGTTCAGGAGGTGGACGAGCCCCACGAACGCGATCAGCGCCGCCCCGATGGTCACCGCCAGCCGCAGGCCCTGCCAGGCGCCCCGGGCCGCGGCATCGATCACGTTCACGGATTCCCTGGGCGGGGCGAAGCGGACCCGCCCGCGGGTGACGGGCTCGTCGGTCTCCGGCACGAGGATCTTGGCGATGACGATCGCCGCCGGCGCGCTCATCAAACTGGCCGTCAGCAGGTGCCCGGGCGCCGCCCCGAACGAGACGTACGCCCCCATCACGGTGCCGGCGATGGTGGCCATGAACGCCGTCATCAGCGTGAACACCTCCGACCGGGTCATCCGGCGGATGTACTCGCCGATGGCCGTCGTCGACTCGATGCCGAAGAAGACGAACAGGGCACAGCCCAGGCTCTCGGCCCCGGAGGTGTCCATCGCCTTCTGCATGATGCGCGCCAGCCCGCGCACCACCAGTTGCGTGACGCCCAGGTGATACAGCACGCCCGCCAGCGACGAGAAGAAGATGACGAGCGGCAGGACCTGGAACGCGACCGTCGCGCCGATGCCCAGCGTCACGGTCTCGCCACCCTCGACGGCGGTGTCGGTCACGAGTCCGCCGAAAAGGAACTCGGCCCCGGCGTTACTCGACTCGATGAGGAAACGGAAGGCGCCCTCGGCCCCCGAGAAGAGCCAGCCGCCGGCGCCCGTCAGGAAGACCGCCACCGCCAGGACGAGTTGGAGGCCGAGGCCCGTCAGGACGAGCCGCAGACTGATGTGCCGGCGGTCGCGGCTGAGGGCCAGCGCGAGGCCCAGCATCACGAGCAGGCCGAGGAAACTCGTCAACCGCCCGAACAGGTCGTCCATGGCGCGGCGCTCCAAGGGTGTCCGAGGCGATTGTCCGTGCCGCGCGGCCGTCTGTCGAATGAAAACCCGGTCCGCTTAATACTACAACGCGAAGTCGGCCTTTTGCGCGGTGGGTCTGGGCACCCACCGCGCTCGATAAGCCTCTCACAGGGCTGCGCGGCGGGTATCCCTCGGCTACGCTCGGGACAGGCTCCGACCCGCCGCGCACCAGTTAGCGTTGTCGTGTTAACCCGCGACGATTGCCTTGTGCCCGGCGCGCCGGTCGCCTACAATCGGCCTATCGCATCGGGGGACGAGGGGGAACCGGCGCGCGCCATGGCCATCCTCGCAGGCATCGACGAGGCCGGCTACGGGCCCCACCTGGGGCCGCTCGTCGTGGCCGCCGCCGCCGTCCGCCTGCCCGACCCGCCCGTCCCGGACCCGAACCTGTGGGGCGCCTTGCGCGGCCACGTGCGCAAGCGTCCGCGCGGCACGAGTTCGCGCGTGGTCGTCTGCGATTCCAAGGACGCGTACACGGCGTGCGGCCCGGCGCCGCTGGAGCGGGCCACGCTCGGTTTCCTGGCGGCGTGCAGGTCGTCGCCGACGAACCTGTCGGCCCTTCTCGACACGACGCGCCCTCCCATGCCCGACGGCGGCGCGATGGGCGGACCGGTGTGTCCGTGGGACCGTCCGGCCGCCCTCCGCCTGCCGCTTCACGAGGCACATGACGCCGTAACCTCGGCCGCCGACCACCTGGCGCGCGGCTTCGAGCGGTTGGGCGGGACGTGCGAGCGGCTCTGGATCAACGTGGCCCCGGCCGCACGGTTCAACCGCCTGGTCCGCACCACCGGCAACAAGGCGGCCGCCCTCTTCGCGCTGACGGCCGACCTCCTGGCCGCCGTCCGGCGCCGATGGCCGGACGAAACCGTCCACGTGACGATGGACCGGCACGGTGGCCGGCGATACTACGCCGACCTCCTGGCCCAGGCGTTTCCGATGCACCAGGTGACGACGGTGGAGGAGTCGCCGGGCCTCAGTGTCTACGACCTTCGCGGCACGGGCGGCCGCCCGGTGCCGGCCGAGATGCAGGTCACCGTCATGGACCGGTGCGAGACGAGCAGCCTGCCGACGGCCCTGGCGTCGATGGCGGCCAAGTACGTCCGCGAACTCCACATGCACCAGTTGAACGCGTACTTCCGGGCGCGCGTGCCGGGCCTGAGGCCGACGGCCGGCTACGGCCGCGACGCCTGGCGGTTCCTGGCCGACGTGGACGGCGCCCGCCGGGCCGACGGCGTGCCCGACGCCGCCATCCTCCGCTGCCGGTAGCCACGGATGAAGGATGCCGAATGAGCGTTCAGAAGTGGGATGACGAAACGCTGGTCGTCCACCTGGGCGACGACCCCGTCCTCTCCGAGGACATGGGCGAGGTGAACGCCCGCCTCAACGACAAACCGCGCGACGTCGTCCTCGACTTCTCCGACGTCGGGCTCCTGACATCGAGCGGCATTTCCGCGCTGCTGCGGCTGCGGAAGCGGCAGGCCGAAGCGGGACGGCGACTCGTGCTCTGCTCGCCGCGCGATACGGTCTGGAGCGTGTTTCTCACGACCGGGATCGATACGCTCTTCGAGTTCGCCGAGAACGTGACCCAGGCCCTGACGCGGATACAGAGCGAGCGGACGTAGAGACCAAACGACAATGATGAACAAGGAAGGTTCAACGCGGAATGATGAAGCGAACGCGCGTCCGGCGCGGCGCAACCGTTCATCATTCGGCGTTCATCATCCTCTGTTCATCATTGCCGCTGTGGCCGTGGCCGCGGCGTCGGTCGGCGCTACTCGGCCTCGTCGGCGGACCGCAGGCGGTATGCCAGAACCGTCAGGAACACACAGCCAAGCAGCCACAGAAGCAAAAACAGTTTGAACAGGCCCATGAAGGCGAGCGTGACGACGGTCACGGCCCTGGGCCCGACGCCCCAGATCATCGCCACCGCTTCCAGGAACGGGGTGTGCACGATGATCATGTAGAACACGCCGCTCACCAGGAGGATGAGGAAGCCGATCAGCAGCGTCCACCACCCCGCACATGCCGCGGCCCCCACGCACGAGCAGCACGCGGTGCGGACCTCTTCGTCTTGCTTGGCCATGGCAGGCCTCCCGTTTCAGGTCGGTACGCTTCCTTGAACGGCCGCGCTCCCCTTTCGGGTCGCGGCTAAAAGGGTTGCGGCCAATACGGCGACGCTACTTCCCGCGCGGCGAGTTCAGCCGATTTCCTTCTCGTCGATGAACGGCATCATCTTCCGGATCTCCTTGCCGACGGTCTCGACCTGGTGCTTCCGCTCGTTGGCTTCGAGGGCCTTGAACTTCTCGCCGCCCGCGGCCCATTCGTCGACCCACTCCTTGGCGAACGTGCCGTCCTGGATGTCGGCCAGGATCTTCTTCATGCGTTTGCGGCACTCGGCGTCGATGAGCACGTCGCCGCGCGTCAGGCCGCCGTACTCGGCCGTGTTCGAGACGGAGTACCACATGTAGGAGAGCCCGCCCTCGATGAGGAGACGGACGATGAGGTTCAGTTCGTGGAGCACCTCGAAGTAGGCGAGTTCCGGCTGGTAGCCGGCTTCGACGAGCGTCTCGAACCCGGCCTTGATGAGGCTGGACACCCCGCCGCAGAGGACCACCTGCTCGCCGAAGAGGTCGGTCTCGGTCTCCTCGGCAAAGGTCGTTTCGAGGATGCCGGCCCGGGCGCCGCCGATGGCCTTGGCGTAAGCCATCGCCACGTCGCGCGCCGTGCCGGAGGCGTCCTGCTGGACCGCGAAGAGGCATGGCACGCCTGCGCCACTCGTAAACTCGCCGCGCACCGTATGGCCGGGACCTTTCGGGGCGACCATGATGACGTCGACGTTTGCGGGCGGCACGATCTGCTCGTACCGGATGTTGAAGCCGTGGCTGAAGCCGAGGGTCTTGCCGGCCTCCAGGGCCGGGGCGATTTCGCCCTCGTAAACCCGCTTCTGGACCTCGTCCGGGATGAGGATCTGGATGAGGTCGGCCTGCTCCGTGACCTCGGCCGCGGGCTTCGGCATGAAGCCGTGCTCGACGGCGAGGTTGTAGTTGTCGGTGCCCTCGACCTCGGCCACGAGCACCGTGACGCCGGAATCCCTGAGGTTCTGGGCGTGGGCGTGGCCCTGGCTGCCGTAACCCACGATGCCGACCGTCTTGTCGAGGATCGGCTGCATGTCGATGTCGTTGTCGTAATACACCTTCGCCATAGCATTCTCCTTGTTGTCTGTCGCCAGGCCTATGCCTTTGTCGCGTGTACCTGGTCATTTGTCATTCGTCCTTGGTCCTTTGTCCTTTGTTGTCGCGGCGAAGACGCCTGTTCGCCTGGGCGAATCACCGGAGCGCCCGGGCCACAACCCGCGACTCGACACAAAGGACAAATGACCAATGACAAAGGACAGCCGTTGCTTTACCCTCCCCGCGCCAGGGCAATGCGTCCGGTGCGGACCACTTCCTTGATGCCGTACGGCCGGAGGAGGTCGACGAAGGCGTTGATCTTCTCCTCCGGCCCGGAGACCTCCAGCGTCAGGTGCTTCGGGCCGATGTCGACCACCTTCCCGCGGAAGACGTCGACGATCTCGAAGATCTCACCGCGCTTCTCCGGCCGCGCCGACACCTTGATCAGCATCAGGTCGCGCTCGACGATCTTCGCGTCGGAGTAGTCCGTGACCTTGATGACATCGATGATCTTGCCGAGTTGCTTGCGGACCTGCTCCAGGACCGCGTCGTCACCGCGGACCACGACGGTCATGCGGCTGCGGGCGGGGTCCTCGGTCTCGCCGACGGCGAGGCTGTCGATGTTGAATCCGCGGCCGGCGAACAGGCCCGCAATGTGGGCCAGGACGCCGGGCTTGTTCTCGACGACGGTGCTGATGACGTGTCGCATGACGGCGATCTCGCTTCCTTTGAGGCTCCAATTCTATCCCGCCCCTTGCGGGGGGTACAAGGAGAAACGGCCAGTGACGCAGTAACAAAGTAACGCAGTAACGAAGGCGGTCGTGGACATCTTCGCCGTCTCAGCCCGTCCCATGACCGCGGAGTACCTGCCCCAACTTCGGCACCCTCCGCCACGCCTCTGTCGCTCCGTCACCCCGTCACTTCGTCACTTCTTTTTACGCCATTCCTCCGATCATGCGGTCGATGGCCTCGCCCGCGGGGACCATC
The DNA here is from genome assembly GCA_046483505.1 of Phycisphaerae bacterium. Classification (GTDB taxonomy): domain Bacteria; phylum Planctomycetota; class Phycisphaerae; order FEN-1346; family FEN-1346; genus BS750m-G62. Next base: position 5,815 of record JAWODB010000306.1, on the reverse strand, counting down.
GGGAAGACGTTCTCCTCCTTCTCGACATGGAAGTCCAGGACCCACACGTCGCGGTCGGCGAAGGCCTCGTCCAGCGCCGGCCGCACGTCGTCCCGTTCGGTGACGCGGCGGCCCTTGGCGCCGTACGCCTCGGCCACGCGGACGAAGTCGGGATTGCCCGTCAGTTCCGTCGCGGAGTATCGCTTCTTGTAGAACAGTTCCTGCCACTGGCGGACCATGCCCAGGTACCCGTTGTTGAGGATGCAGATCTTGACGGGGATCTTGTTGTACACCGCCGGGGCAAGTTCCTGGATGTTCATCTGGATGGACCCGTCGCCGGCCACGTCGACGACGATGGCGTCGGGCATGCCGGCCTGGGCCCCCACCGCCGCCGGGAAGCCGTACCCCATCGTCCCGAGGCCCCCGCTCGTCAGGAAGTGCCGCGGGTACCGGTGCGTGAACCACTGGGCGGCCCACATCTGGTTCTGGCCGACCTCGGTCGTGACGATCGCCTTGCCGCCCGAGGCCTCGCAGACCTGCTGGACGACGTACTGCGGCCTCAGGCCGTGCTCGTCGTACGTCAGCGGGTGTTGCTGCTTCCACGCCCCGATCTGTTCGAGCCAGGCGGATCGGTCGCGCTCCTCGACCCGTTCCAGCAACCCCGCCAGGACGTCGGCGGCGTCACCGACGACCGGGATGTCCACGCCGATGTTCTTCGAAATCGAGGTCGGGTCGACGTCCACGTGCAGGATCCTGGCGTGCGGGGCAAACGTCGAGACGTCGCCGGTAATCCGGTCGTCGAAACGGGCGCCGACGGCGATGAGGAGGTCCGACTCCTGGACCGCGTAGTTCGCGTACGCCGTCCCGTGCATGCCCAGCATCTTGAGCGAGAGCGGGTGGTCCTCCGGAAACGCCCCCAGCGCCATGAGCGTGGTGGTCACGGGGATGCTTGCCTTCTCGGCGACCTGGCGGAGGAGGTCGGAGGCGCCGGCCAGGATGACGCCGCCGCCCACGTAGAGCAGCGGCCGCTGGGCCTCGTTGATCGCCTCGGCGGCCCGCTTGATCTGCCGGCGGGTGCCCTTGACGACGGGGTTGTAGGCCGGCAGGTCGGCGCGGTCGGGCAGCGGCACGTCGGTCGTGGCGACCGAGACGTCGGACGGAATGTCCACGAGGACGGGGCCCGGCCGGCCGGTCCGCGCAATGTGGAACGCCGCACGCAGCGTCTCGCCCAGGCGATCGACGTCGCGCACGAGGTACGTGTGCTTCGTGCACGGGCGCGCGATGCCCGTGATGTCCGCCTCCTGGAACGCGTCGTTGCCGATCAGGTGCGTCTTGACCTGGCCCGTAATCGCCACCATCGGCACCGAATCGAAGTTGGCCGTCGCCAGCGCCGTGACGAGGTTCGTGGCTCCGGGGCCGGAGGTGGCCAGGCACACCCCGACCCGCCCCGTGGCACGGGCGTAGCCGTCGGCCGCGTGGCCGGCCCCCTGCTCGTGCCGCATCAGCACGAACCGCAGGTCCGGCTCGTCGTACAGGGCGTCGAGGATGGGGATGACGGCCCCGCCGGGGATGCCGAAGATCGTGTCGACGCCTTCGGCCTTCAGGGCTTCGAGGAGAACGTGCGCACCGCTGCGCGCGGACATGGGACGGCTCCTTTCACAGTGGGCATGGCCGGTGAGGTCCATCGCCCGGGTTCGTCCTGGAACGGGGCCCTGCCCCGTCCCGGTGTCCGCGACACCGGCGAGGTATCGCGGCCCGCCGGCGGTCGCCGCCGACCGCCGACGTCCTTCCGGCCGTCCGTTCGGGAAAACGTTCGGCCGCCAACGCACAGAGTATACGCCAAGCCGCCGAGGTTGTCCAGCGGCGTGTCGTCAGAAACTACAGAATGCCCTCGCCGAAGATGGCGCCCTTGTCGTTCTCCTCCTCGCCGCCTTCGCCGCCGCCGGTCTCCTTCTGCTCCTCGGCGGGGGACGACTCACCGGCCGCCGGCTCGGGCGGCGCGGCCTCGGGCGCGGGGGACTCGGGCGCTGCCGGTTCGGCTTCGGCGGCGGACGCCTCACCCCCCGGGGCCGCTTCCTTCGGCGGCTCGGGCGCGGGCGTTTCCGCGGACGGCTCGGCCGGGGCGGCCGGCTCCGGCGGGGGCGGTGCCGGCGCGGGCGGCGCGTCGCCGAGTTCGCGGTCGACCTCGCGGGCGTCCTGCTCGCGACCGGCGGAGCGGCACTCCTCCCGGTAGGCGTCGAGGATCACCTCCTGGAGGCGGTTCCGACAATCGGAGTTGATCGGATGCGCGATGTCGGCGTGCAGTTTGCCCTGCGAGTCCTCGTCGGAGACGCGGTTTTCGCCCAGTTTCGCCCCGCAGTCGTTGCAGAACTTGGCCCGCAAGTGGTTCTTGCCACCGCACTTCGGACAGTGATCGGTCAGTTTCCGCGACGGCATCGCGACGAACAGGCCGCTCGTGCCCTCGATGACCTTCAGGTCGCGTACGACAAACTCATCATCCAGGGTCATCGTGCAGAAGGCCTTCAACCGATCGGCGCTCTCGGGCGCCAACTTCACAGAGACGTTCGTGACTTTCATGGCGTCTTCTCCTGCTGCTCGTTCCCATCCACCAGCAGTCGAGCGACGTGGGTCTCGGCGCCCGCGGCGCGGGCGGCGTCGGCCCACTGCCGGGCCTCCCCCTCGGTATCCGCCACTGCGAAGTAGGCCGACCCGCTGCCGGTCATGGCCACGGCATCGGCCCCTGCCTCCTGGAGGCAGGCTCGCAGGTCTAATCGACTACTCCTTACATTATCGGCCGCCGCCTCCAAATCGTTGACGAGAAAGGGCGCGGCGGCGCGCGCCGGCCCGTTCATGCGGTCCAGAATCGCCGTCGCCGACGGCCCTTCCGGCACCTTCCCCGCCACCAGACGGTCATAGGCCGCATACACCTCGGCGGTCGCAAGCGCCTCCTCCGGCCAGGCCAGCGCCAGGTGCCACGGGCACCGGCCCTCGACCGGCTCGACGTCCTCGCCCCGGCCGCGCATCACCGCGAGTCCCGGGCCGAAGAAGAGCGGCACGTCGCTGCCGACGCGGGCGCCGAGGTCGGCCAACCCCTCCGCCTCCAGGCCGCACCCCCACAAACGGTCGAGCGCCGCGAGGGCGGCGGCGGCGTCGCTCGACCCTCCGCCGAAGCCGCGGCCGGGCGGAATGCGTTTCACGAGATGCATCCGCGCGCCGGCCGTCACGCCGCACGCCTCCTGCAAGGTACGCGCGGCCGTCAGGACCAGGTTCCCCTCACCCTCCGGCACGGCGTGGCCGTCGCACGTCAGCGCCAGGCGGTCGTCCGCCTCGACGTCGAGCGTGTCGAACAGGCTGACCCCCGCGACGACGCTCTCGAGCGCGTGGTAGCCGTCCGGTCGGACTCCAAGCACGCGAAGCGTCAGGTTGACCTTGGCGGGAGTCTGCACGCGCCAGCCGTGGCGCAACGATGTGACCTGGAGCATCGGACCGCCTGGTCGGAGCAAGACCGCCCTCCTCTTTGCCGTCGACCGACACCGGCAGCCATTTACCCTATGATAGGCGTGCCGTCGGGGCCGCGTCAATGAGGCAGGCACGTTTTGGCTTGCCCGTCTGCCGGGACGGCCGTAGACTCTGCCCGCGTGCGATCGGGCCCGAGGCACGGAATCGCCCGACCCGTCGACCGTTCGTCTCAAGGGAGTCCGTTGACGTGCCGACCGACCACAAGCCGCCGCCGACGCCCGACCCGGGCGTCACGGACGACATCATCGAGGAAGAGGTCCGCAGCCACTGGACGGCCCGGCTGTTCAGCCCCGTCCGCCGGCTGTACGAATGGGTCCTGGGGTGGGCGGAGACGCCGTACGCCGGCACGGCCATGGGGGTGCTGGCGTGGTCGGAGGCGGTCTTCTTCCCCGTGCCGGCGGACGTGCTGCTCATGGCGCTCTGCCTGGGCCGGCCGAAGCGGAGTTTCTGGTGGGCCGCCATCTGCTCGTTCTGGAGCATCGTGGGCGCGATGACGGCCATGGTGGCCGGCAAGTACCTCGTCGGCCAGGAGCGGGTGCTGGCGGCGATGTCGGCCGTCCATCTCGGACCGCAGGCCGAGCGGGCCCTTACCCTGTTCCACGACTACGGCTTTCTCGCCGTCGGGGCCGCCGCCTTCACGCCCATCCCGTACAAGGTGTTCGCGTGGCTGGCCGGATTCGCCGAGATGCACTGGGCCACGTTCCTGGCGGCGTCGCTGATCTTTCGCTCGCTACGGTTCTACAGCGTGGCGGCGGTGATGTACATCTTCGGCCCGCCGGCCCGGCGCTTCATCGACCAGTATTTCAACCTGTGCACGGTCCTGCTCATGCTTCTCGTGATCGGGGTGGTGCTGCTCCTCAAAGTTCTGTAGACTGATGGCTGCATCGCGGCCGTGTGCCGATACCGGCGGGAGGAAGGCGCATGCTCTCCGATACCGACAAGAAGACCCTGCTCCGCATCGCCCGTGAGACGGTCGAGGCGACGGTGCGCGGCGGTTCGGCGCCCGCCGTCCCGGTCGAGAGCGAGGCCCTGACGGCCCCCTGCGGGGCGTTCGTGACGCTGCGCAATCACGGGCGGCTGCGGGGGTGCATCGGCACGTTCGTCGCCCGCGGGCCGCTGCACGAGACGGTCCGCGAGATGGCCGCCGCCGCCCTCCAGGACCCCCGCTTCCTCATCGACCCCGTCCGGGCCCCGGAACTGGCGGAAATCGATATCGAGATCTCCGTCCTTTCGCCCCTCGAGAAGGTGGACGACCCGCTCCGCGAGATCGAACTCGGGCGGCACGGCATCCGCATCGACGGGCCGTACGGCTCCGGCTGCTTCCTGCCGCAGGTCGCCACCGAAACGGGCTGGTCGCTGGAGGAGTTCCTGTCGCAGTGCTGCGCCGGCAAGGCCGGCCTCCCGCGCGACGCCTGGATGTCGCCCAACGTGTCCGTCTATCGGTTCGAGGCGGAGGTGTTCGGCGAGAAGGACGTGGGAGCGGGCGATTCCTGAATCCGATTCGCAGCCGGGTTCAACCAGCGGCTTTCCGGTTGCCGATTTCCGCCTTCCGATTTCCGATTTCGCATTTCGAGAATTGCAAATCACGCATCTGAAATCCGTCCGTCCTCCATCACCTCCCCCACCAGGTACAGCGATCCGCAGACCACGACGAGTCCGTCGTCGCCGGCGGCGTCGCGGGCACACCGCATCGCCTCATGCACATCCGCACCGCTCGCGGCGCCGGCCCCGCCCAGGCGCGTGTAGCGCCGAGCCAGGTCGTCCGGCTCGGCCGCCCGCGGATGATTCGTCCGGGTGAAGACAACCGCCGCCCACGCCCGCCCGCCCGCCAGCACCTCCAGCATGCCGTCCACGTCCTTGTCGGCGGCCGCGCCGAAGACGACGGCCGTGCGGCGGTCCGGGAAGTGCGCCGCCAGCGCCTCGAGCAGCCGCTCCGTGCTCGCCCGATTGTGGGCCCCGTCGAGCAGCGTGGCCGGCGCGCCCGGCACGTACTGCATGCGGCCGGGCCAGCGAAGGCGGGCCAGCGCCTCGCGCGCCCGGTCCGGCGTCAAGCGCTCCGCCAGGGCGGGCACCCGTTCGGCCGCGGCCAGCGCCGTTGCCGCATTGACGGCTTGATGCTCGCCCATCAGCGGGACGAACACGTCCTCGTACGCCGCAGCGGGCGTCCGGACCGCCAGGCGAACCCCCGGCCGCCCGCCGCGCTCCGCCGGCGACCAGGCGTACGTCACGTCGCGGCCGACGCGAACGAGCGGCGCCTCGGCCTCGCGGCACGCGCGCTCGATGACACGGGCGGCCTCTGCCGGCTGCGGCTGCGAGA
>JAWODB010000275.1:0-10505 GCA_046483505.1 Phycisphaerae bacterium | reverse complement strand
GCCCCCTCTCCCTTGACGGGAGAGGGCCGGGGTGAGGGTGACTGGCCTTGGCTTGCGGCTCGTGGCTCGCGGCTCGCAGCCTGCGGTTCTCGCCTGGCACCTCGCATCCAAGAAGAGTGTGCAACGCTCAGGAGGAGCGAAACGGAAGGCGTGCGCGGCGACGTCCAGTACGTCCAGTGCCAGAAATACCGCTAGAAGATACTCCGGGCTAAGCCCCTACTTACGGTTCAGAACATCACCTTGGCGAATTGCGGATAGTACTCATAGAAGTCTGCGTACTGCTGGAGTCCTCTCTCGCTTTTCGCCCTTGAATCCCCAATATCATACCCAATCGCTTTTCGCAGCAACTTCCCTGCGTCCGCGGTGCACGGCAACAAGGACTCAAGCGAGAGCCGCTCCTTGATACTAAGATTTGGCACATCCACGTTCTTCGGATCACCCCATTCGAGATTGGCAAACTTCCACCCCTCCATGCAGGCCTTCGCATCACCCAAGTCGTCTTCAGGGCATACAAGTCCGGTGACGCTAAGCATTTGCGTTCGGTCAGAGTACGTGCATGAGGACAGGATCTGGAAAACTACTCCCGTTTGTGCAGGGAGAGCTTTCTCGCAAGCAATGCGCAGCATTCTTTGCACAAGACCTGGAAAACGTGCTGGCAAGAAATCCTCTTCTCGGGGACCGCTGGCTAGTATCTCATCAAATCTGCGCTCGAAGCGATCAAGGCGTCTTTCCTTCGCCTTCTCGTATGCCTCCGCCTCAAGGTGCGTACCCAAGGACTGGGGCAACCAGTCCTCACCACGCGCACGCAACGTGATCTTAACCACACTCGGGGGTGCGACCCGCACCAGCGCTTCCCTGAACTCCTGGAACCTCGCGAGCTTCATGTCCGTATAGTCCAGCCAGAAAATGCTTCGCTCCTCCTTGGAATATGTCGTCAGGAAGTCTGACAACTGCTTCTTAAGAAGTCGCACGCTGCTAGACGGAAGATGGAACTTTTGGCGAGCGTACGTCTTTTGGTCCCTCTCGATGGACACCATTCGCAACCCCGGAAACCGTTCTCCGAGCAGTCTGAAATCATCAAGAAAGGGGCCACCAAACCCATAATAGGCGCAGCTGTCTACTTCTAAGTAAGGCTGGAGTCGTTTGAGGGTTTCCGCCAGAAGGAATCTGTCGACTGCCTTGTTCGGCTTCAACTGATAAGGAGGATGCTTCATCGCTAACGAGCCTCCCTAAGCATCAGATCAAAGCATTTCTCTCCCACCTCAGACGGGGTCACCTCCCGACCGGGAAACACGTATTCGCCGACTTGCTCAACTTCCTCAGCCCTCTTCGTATAGACTATGCGGCGCTTGCCTTGCTCTGTACGAGGCGGTTTCGGCAAGGATGGCTTGTATTGCCTTCCCTTCAGGCGCGCCTTAACCGTTGTTAGCCGTAACGAGCGAGCCCTTTTCTTGATTTCATCAAAGCCGAGCGACTCTGCCCGTGCCATGTGTTCCCGGGATTGCTTTGCGAGTTCTCGTCCCTTCCACTTGTTCGTATAGCGAGTGAAAATCACCATCCCTTCGCGCATCTTGTTCTTGACCTGAAGGTACAGCGACGAGGTTGCATCGATTCCTCGCTTCGTAGTGGTCATCGGCAACTTGGACGCGTCGTCGCTTTGGAACTCAACAATGCCTGAAATCGCAATGAACTGAGTGTGGTACTTCGGAACCTCGGCCTCGCCCCAGCCGGTAAGTTCGTCTCTGTTACAGTACAGCACAACACGGTCATTGCACACGACCGTCCATCCTGCGTCGAGCGATGTATACTTCGGCTCGTCCTGCTCGCCCTCGACTTCTTCCTCCGAAGGAATCGGCCTCGTGAAACCGACTGCTAGGAACACGGCCACGCCGTCCGTTTTTGTTTTGTAAATGAACGGCCTAATGCCTTTACCCTTAGACGGGGGAACGAAGGCAAGCTTGGTGGGCTTTGGCGTTATGGCCTCCCCGTTCACCTTTACCTCAAAGCCCTTGTCGATGATGAACGCGTAATGCGTTGCAACTTTCTTTCGGAAATCTCCCAGGAAACTCTCTCTGTCCCGACCGAATTGCGCGGCCACGTCGTCATACAGGTCTCCGACCAGGATTGTGGTGCCCGCTTCTTTCATGGTCTTCTTCGCAGGCCGCGTCGGGATGTCCCACTCCTCCTCGTCATCCACCCACTCGCGAGTAATCTCAACCTCGTACTCGTGTTGCCCGCTTCTAGTCGTTATAACACAGCTGCGGCCCATCTTGAAAATGGCCCGTTTCATGCCTATGCCGTAGACGCCCACAGTGGCAAGACCCTTGTCAATGTCGTCCTTTGCGCGCCCCATTCGGAACGCATACTTGTGAAGACGCCACGGGATTCCCCCGCAGTTGTCGTGGATCTGGAAAGAGTCCTTGTCAATCGTGATCTCGGCCGCAAACCCCTTATAGGGCTTGTCGCCCTTGCGCTTGCCCTTGGTCTTTCGCAACAGCCCGTCCACGCAGTTATCTAACAAGTCCAAGATGGCGTCAGACAACTGGATGTCCCGAGTGAGCATATGGACAAAGAAGGACTTTACTGGCTTAGCCGAAACGTCCTCGTAAGAGCGGCCCCCTTTTGCCATGACTACCCCTTTCGTTTTATCGGAATATAATTCCTGGCAAGCAGTAGCAACACGCGCGGACTGTCACTTGGTGGAGGCCAGGAACGTCCTTGAAGCCACAGAGCAAGCGAGCGTAGCGGGCACCGCGTTCCCAACCTGCCGGAACCCGCGCCACTTCGTGGCGTCGAACTGCATCCAGTCCGGGAACGAATGCAGGCGCGCACCCTCACGCACTGTAATGCAGCGGGGATGCATCGGGTGGATGGGACGCGGCGCCATGAACGAGCCCCGGTCCGGCCCCGTCCCCGCTCGCAGCGCGGTGGACACGCCGTCCTTCGGCAAACGATAGAACCGACTCACGGGCTCGGTCGTGCCGGGCTTCGTGTTGGCGAAACGTTTTACGGTCTTCGCCTGATGCCTCGTCCGCGCACATCCGCTTAGCCCGACTTGTTTGCCAGCCGGCGGGCGGGATCTGTGCCGTCCGTTCTTCCGCTCGCCTCGGAGAATCGCCGCGTAACGCGACGGCCCGCCCAGCGGCCCCTCAAAGACATCCGTTTCGAGGAGTTCGGGAAAGTCGTCGACGTTCGGCAAGTCCCCGATCGCGTCCCAGACGGTCGGGCAAGACTCCGCGTCGCCGTTGCGCTTCGGGTACTCGGGATGTTCCTCGCCGCGCTTGGCGCCGAGGACGAAAACTCGCTTACGCCGCTGCGGCACGCCGAAGTCGAAGGCGTCGAGAGTCGCTACCGGCTCCACGACGTCGTAACCCGCCCGCTTCACGCGCCTCAGGAAAGAATCCAAGAAGGCGCGGGCGGTACCGGACATGAGTCCTGCCACGTTCTCCATCACAAAGTACCGGGGCTCGATCTGGCGGACCAGTCGCGCGAAGTCGTATAGGAGCGAACTGCGGGGATCTTGGGGGTCCCGCTTGCCCATCAACGAGAACCCCTGGCACGGCGGCCCGCCGATCAGGACGTCCACCGTGCATTTGCCGAGCCCGGCCATCTCCCGGAGTTCGTCGCCCGAAGTCTTTCGGAGGTCGACGCGGTGGGTCGAGGCGTGCGGGAAATTGCGGGCGTAGGCGCGAACGTTTCGGTCGTCGGAGTCGAACGCGGCCACCACATCGAAGCCGGCCTGCTCGAACCCCAGCGACATGCCGCCCACGCCGCAGAACAGGTCGATCGCTGTTGGCCTGGTCGCGCGTCTCATGTCGCCCCTTTAAGCATACAATGCTTACGGATGCAACAGTTTTCGCACGCGGGTGCGCGCGGCTTGCAGACGGCGCGTCCGTGCTGGACCGCACCCACGTGAAAGCCGTAGCGCCAACGCGGCCGCACGAGTGCTTCGAGTTCCTCGTGGCACTGGTCGGCCCGCTTCCGGGCGGTCCACCCCAGCCGCCCGGCCACCCGGTGCACGTGCGCGTCGACGGGTAGCACCCGAGCCCCCAGCGTGAACAACATGATGCACTTCGCCACCTTCTGTGAAACCCCGGGAAGCGACACGAGGTAACGCTCGGCCTCTACTTCGGACCAGCCGCGTAGCGGCGAAAGGCTGCACCTGCCGAAATCCGTCCGAATCCTGCGCATTGCGTCGCGCAGATACGCGGTCTTGATCCTGGACAGCCCTGCCGGGGTGAGTATGCGCCGGACTTTTCGGGCGGGGGCGCCCAGCATCGCATCCCAGCCAGGGAACTCGTTCTTGAGCCGCCTGTATACCGCGTCCGCCGTGCGCGGACCGGTCTTGTTCGTAAGGGTGATGTAAACCAGGTCGTCCAGCGCAGCGCGCGGGTTTCCGAGGCGCGGGGTGCTGTAAGCGGCCTGAAGGCGTTCGCAGACGCGTCGCACGATCTGGCTGCGACGCCGCGCTGGCAGTCCCCAAATGGCGCCGGACCGTTTAACCGCCGTCATCATCTGCACGCCCAGCATTCCCTAGCCCCAAGTGCTCGCGCCATGTTATCGCCCGAGCCCTCTTCGGTAAAGCCGTCGCCGTTCACTCCGCATTCCGACTTCCGATTTCGGAATGTTGCGATTTCCGACTTCGCGCCACGGCGAGATTCCTCGACTCGCTGCGCTCGCTCGCAATGACAAAGAGAAGCAACCGGCCGCAGGCCGGAACCCCGCCGCCGTCGCCGTCTTCGCGGCTTGGCGCCTTGGCGTGAGGCAGCCGTAAGGCAGTCGAAAGTCCAAAGTCCAGAGTCCAAAGTCAACAACGACCATGCTGTGTCCGTTGTCCTTTGTTATCCGTTTTCCTTTGCGGTTTTCCTTTGCCCAGCCTTCCCGCCGTCCTTCGCGTTCTTCGCGGTTCAAGACGGTCCTTGGTCCGTTGTCTTTGCCGTGCCCCTCTTGCACCGCCGTTCTCGGCGTTCTCGGCGTCCTCTGCGTTAAAGGCTGTGGTTGGTCCGTTGTCCCGAGTTCTTCGCCTTTGTTGTTGATCTCTGTCTGGTCTTCCTTTGCACCCTTCGCGTTCTTTGCGGTTCAAGACGGTCCCTGGACATTGGGACTTGGACATTCCGCCGGCCCGAATTGCCTTTATGATCGGCCGGCGGCGCGGTATCATAGATGGCCGCAAACCCGCCTCTGGCGGGCGAAAACGGCGATTCGAGACCCATTCGGCGACCGCCACGGCCCGTCCGCGGACGCCGGGACCCAGGCGGCCACGCCCGCCGCCGCCCGGCCCGGTCCGCGGCACCGCCGGCGGTCCCCACGGAGAAGGAGTCCGATGGCCAAACGCAAGACGACGCCGAAGAAGAAGAAGACCGCCAAAACCGGCGCCGGGAAAGGGGCCGCCAAGACCGCGAAGACGGGCGGCAAGAAGAGCGGCGGCAAGACGCCCGCGCGCAAGCGGTCCGCCAAACGGTCGACGGCGGGGGGCGGCAAGGGCGGCGACTACCGGGCCGACGCCATCCGCGTCATGAAGGGCCTCGAGGCCGTCCGAAAACGCCCCGATATGTACATCGGCGACCGACAGCAGCGGGGGCTCCATCACCTCGTCAACGAGGTCGTCGATAACGCCATCGACGAGGCCATGGCCGGCTTCTGCAAGAACATCACCGTGACCGTCCACGCCGGCGGGAGCGTGAGCATCGCCGACGACGGCCGCGGGTTCCCCGTGGACAAGCATCCCACCGAGAAGAAGCCCGGCGTGGAGGTGGCCCTGACCATGCTGCACGCGGGCGGCAAGTTCGACCATACGACCTACAAGGTGAGCGGCGGCCTGCACGGCGTGGGCGTGAGTTGCGTGAACGCCCTCTCGGACTGGCTGGAGGTCGAGATCCATCGCGACGGGTACGTGTGGCGGATGGAGTTCGAGCGCGGCAAGAAGACGCAGGCGCTGAAGCGCGGGCGCCGGACGAAGAAGACCGGCACGCGAGTAACCTTCAAGCCGGATGCGGAGATCTTCGACGACCCGACCTTCAAGTTCGACCTCCTGGAAAGCCGCATGAGGGAACTCGCCTATCTGAACGAGGGGCTGCGCATCCGGCTGGTGGATGAGCGCGACGACCGCGAGGCGGAGTTCCGGTTCAAGGACGGCATCCGCGCGTTCGTCAAGCACCTGAACGAGGGAAAGGATACGCTGCACCGCCGGGTCATCTACTACCGGCGCGAGGACGCCGAGACGGGGATCGACCTGGAGGTGGCCATCCAATATAATGATGGCTATAACGAGAATATTCTGTGCTTCGCGAACAACATCAACACGATCGAGGGCGGCACGCACCTGTCGGGGTTCAAGTCCGCCGTGACACGGACGCTGAACTTCTACGCCCGCAAGCAGAACCTCCTGAAGGGCGACGCCACCCCCGCCGGCGACGACCTGCGCGAGGGGATGACCGCGGTGCTCTCCGTCCGCGTGCCCGATCCCCAGTTCGAGGGCCAGACCAAAACGAAACTCTCGAACAGCGAGGTGGGCACGTTCGTCGAGACCGTGACCAACGAGATGCTGGGCCAGTACCTCGAGGAAACGCCGTCCGACGCGAAGAAGATCATCCAGAAGGCCGTCCAGGCGATGACCGCCCGCCAGGCCGCCCGTAAGGCACGGGACCTAGTCCGCCGCAAGGGCGCCCTGGCCTCCGGCAACCTGCCTGGGAAACTCGCCGACTGCTCCGAGCGCGACCCCGCCCTCTCCGAACTCTTCCTCGTCGAGGGCGACAGCGCCGGCGGGTCGGCGAAGCAGGGGCGGGACCGTCGCACGCAGGCCATTCTGCCGCTCCGTGGGAAGATTTTGAACGTCGAGAAGGCGCGGATCGACAAGATGCTGGCCCACGAGGAGATCGCGACGATCATCTCGGCCATCGGGGCGGGTATCGGGGAGGAGGAATTCGACTCCGAAAAGGCCCGCTATCACAAAATTATTATTATGACAGATGCCGATGTCGACGGGAGCCACATCCGAACCCTGCTTTTGACATTCTTCTATCGCCACATGTCGCGCCTCATCGAGAAGGGTTGGGTCTACGTCGCGCAGCCGCCGCTGTACCGCGTTCGCCGCCGCAGCAAGGAGTACTACGTCCAGAGCGACCGCGAGATGCGCGAGATGCTGCTGCGCCTGGGCGTCGAGGGGGCCGCCCTCCGTTTCAACCCGGACCCGGCGGCCCGCGGCCGTCGCAAGAAGGTGCCCGAGGAGATCGGCGGGGCGAAGCTGGAGGACCTCGCCCGCCTCCTCATGCGGGCCGAGGAACTCATCCGCGGCATCGAACGTCGCGGCGTGCCGTGGCAGGCGTTCCTCGAGGCCCGCGACGCCAAAGGCCAGTTCCCCGGCTGGATGGTCCGCCTCGGCCCGCAGGTCCGCCTGTTCCACACCGAGGACGCCGCCAACAAGGCCATCCGCAAGGAGTTCGGCCTGCCCGCCAGGCGCCGCCGCAGACAATCCAAGAAGGGCGAGGAGGAGATCGACGAGGCGGACCTGCCCGAGCCGGAGGAGATCATCGGCGCCGGCGACCTCTCGCGCCTGGCGCGCGGGCTGAAGCGGCGGGGCCTCGAGATCGCCGACTGGCACCTCGAGGCGCGCCAGGAGGTCGGCGAGGACGAGGCCTGGCACAAGTTCGCGATCGCCTCCAACGGCGACCTGGCCCCGGTCGGCGGGGTGTCGGGCATCCTGCCCACCATCCGCCGCATCGGCCAGCAAGGCATGGACATCCAACGATTCAAGGGCCTGGGCGAGATGAACGCCGAGCAGTTGTGGGAAACCACCATGGACCCCTCCCGCCGGGTCCTGAAGCAGGTGCTCATCGAGCAGGCCTCCGAGGCCGACCACATGTTCAGCGTGCTGATGGGCTCGAGCGTCGAACCCCGCCGCGAGTTCATCGAGAAACACGCCCTGGAAGTGCGAAACCTCGACGTCTAGCGAATGCGGAATGCGGATTGCGGAATGCGGAACGAACGGCAACGGCGTGCCTCACGCAAAGCCGCCAAGCCGCGAAGATGGCGAACGGCAAGGGCGGGAAGGCTGATCAACGGCAACGACCACGGACACAGGATGGTCGTTCGTGACCTTGGACTTTGGACTCTGGACTTTGGACTGCCTTCCGGCTGCCTCACGCAAAGGCGCCAAGCCGCAAAGAACGGCAGGGAGTCGGGGTCAAAGCAGTAGCCAAGGGACCACGGACAGGCTTTGAAGCGGAATGCCCAAGGACCACGTCCCAATGACCAGGGGCGCCGCCGGGGCGGCGGTGGGTTGTGGCTTCCGGCCATTGGCCTGCAGCCTGTGGCTTGAGGCTTGCAGCCTGTTCCCCGTTGCCGACTGCCCGCCGCTCCTCCTCTCCCTGGACGGCAGAGGGTCGGGGTGAGGGTGACAAGGCCGCACGTCTGCGGCGCAGCGGTCCGCTGCGAAGCACGAGCGGCCGTCCCCCGCCGGGCGAGAGGAGATTGACCGCGGGTCAGGATCGGTCGTGGTAATGGTGATCTGCGGGCAGGAGGATAAGGTCAACCTCTCCTCTTTTCGGCGTCTTGTCTCCGAACAGGTGCGTTTGCGTTGGCTTGCGGAATGGTCGGCATCGTTCCAGCAGACGTTTGTTCGGGAAAGCTCTGCGCATCGCCTCCCGCGTCGCCTGCTTTGTGAACGAGTCCTTGCTTGTACGGACGTAGATTATGGCGCTGCTATCAACGACCTTCCGGGCCCGGGTGAAAACCTTCGAGAGCAACTTGCGGTACCTGTATTGATTCGTGAACCTGCCCTGATAAGCGCCTCGGGCGACATAGGCATGTGGCTCAAAGCCGAGGAGCCACAATCGCAACCACTGGTCATAGTAGTAGTTTGTAACACCGAAGTACGGTGGCGACGTAAATAGGAGGCGGGCTTGCGGTACTCGTCGTTGCCGCAGGCGGCGCTCCAGCTTCGGCAGGAGCGAAATGCTGTTTCCTAGGAAGACCTGACTGTCGTTAGAGTCGGGCACGCCCTTGGCGTACCGCCAACGAATCCGCTGTTGCATGAACTCCACAGGGTCCAAGTCTGGCGGCTCTGTACCATTCTCGGCCCACCACTTGATCGCGTAGTGCGGCGACATGGCTTTGGTCTGTCTCATCTGGTTCGAGAGCGCTTGGCCCTTCTTGCCGTGAAGGTAAATCAGCAGGAACGCCATCAGCGTCCTGTCGCAGGAGCGTCTGCGCCAATCGAGGCCGCCACGTGCGGCCAAGAGAAACCTCCGGACAGGAGTGGAGAAACAGCTGCTGAAGAACGTGGGCAGAGCCCTCGCCTGCTTGGCATATACGTTTCCTTCCTCTGCAATCTCTAGCAAGCGGTCCTCGACTTGCTCAATAGGTGCAGGGGCAAGCTTGGCCTTCGCGTAAACCCAGCCTACAGGGCTGATCTCCACGCCGAATCCACGCCTCCCCAAAGCGGTCGCACTGAAAACTGAGGTCCCTCGGCCGGCGAACGGGTCAAGCACGGTTTCGCCGGACGATGTGTATTCCTTGACAACGGCATCGGCAAAGGCTATCGGAAACATGGCGTAGTATGGGCCGATTCCTTCCCATCTCTTCGTCGCGGTTTCGAATGTCTTGCTGTTACTTGCCATTTTCTGCTGTCCCAAGAAGTGCCCTAGCCAATTGCGTCAGTACCTTCGACCCCAATTGCAGAGGAATGGCAGCTTGGGCGTTGGCCGCGATCAGCGGTGAGACCGCATTCGCGTAGCGCGACGATACTACGCGGTCCAGCAGCGTGCAGATCGTCGCAAACTGTGGGTAGAGCGAGACGTCTTCACTGTCGAGTGTGTCTTGCGCCTGGGACAAGAACGGAATACTTGCCACAATCCTCGCGTTGCCCTGTGTCTTGTAGAAAAACTTGCGCCCGAAGTAAGTGTTCTGGCCATAGCGCTTGATGCTGTCCGAGTGCTGAATGCGATCTTTGATGTAAGCGTCCGTGGGCAGCATGTACTGCCGGCTTGAGAATAGGTGTTGCCCTGGCGTTTCCGTCTGGTCGATCTCTTCAAAATGCTGGACGAACGCGCCCGCTTTCTCAATCCCTGTGCAGTTGACGTGACGGGGCTGAATGTGAATGAGGGAGACGAGGTAATTGTTTTTGGCCCCCGGTTGCCGGTAACTGAACTGGCCGACGCCCTGGAGACGATCCCCTATGAGGTGTTAACTTCTGTTTCGCGGCGTGTGAAACGGATCTATTACCAGGAATAGTCTTATCGTTTTTCTGTCTTTCCCATGCTGCCTGGCTGGTAAATTAACCCTGTTTCCCTGACCGCCAAGCCTGCGTTTACCTGACTGTATCGGTATGAGAAGGATTTACCAGGCGTGCTCCACCTCAGGAGATGATTGGCCGTACAGCTGACCTCTGGTATGAGAAGGATTTTACCAGGCGTGCTCCACCCAATTTTTGAGTATTTGCCTTCCTGTGCTTGTCATTACGCTTTCCGGGTGGAACTGCACACCTTTAACATCATGGTTGTTGTGTG
>JAWODB010000195.1:0-3486 GCA_046483505.1 Phycisphaerae bacterium | reverse complement strand
GCGGCGGGCAGTCTTGCCCGCCGCGCGGTGCCCAAGACCGGGCACGGCGCGATATCCCCCATGGCCACCCGGCGATCTCCGCCGTGGAAACAGGAACACACGAGACGCCAGCCATGAGGCCCATCTACGTCAGCGCCACCAAGCAGGACACCGGCAAGACGACGCTCACCCTCGGCCTCGTCCAGGCGCTGCTCGACCTGGGCTACGACGTCGGGTACATGAAGCCGGTGGGGCAGCGGTACGTCGAGTTCCAGGGCCAGAACGTGGACGAGGACGCCGTCCTCGCCCGCCAGGTCTTCGGCATGACCGACCCGCCCGGCGACATGAGCACCATTGCCATCGAGCGCGGGTTCACGGCTAACTACATTTTCAACCGCGACCCGAAGCCCCTGGAAGCCGGCATCATGGGCGCCTTCGAGCGGATGAACGAGCGGCACGACCTGCTGGTCATCGAGGGCACCGGCCACGCGGGCGTGGGCTCCTGCTTCGACCTCTCCAACGCCCGCGTCGCCCAGTTGTTCGGCGCCAAGGTCGTCATCCTGACCAAGGGCGGCATCGGCCGGGCCATCGACGAGATCGTCCTCAGCCTCCGCCTCTTCGAGGAGCACGACGTCGAGGTCCTCGGCGCCATCCTCAACAAGACCCTGCCGGCAAAACTCGAAAAGGTAACCCGCGCCGTCGCGCAGGGACTGGAGCACGTGGGCACGCGGCTGCTGGGCGTCCTGCCGTACGAGCCGCGGCTGCTCTACCCGCGCGTCGAGCAGGTCGCCCGGGAGGTCAGCGGCCGCCTCCTCAGCGGCGCCGACGCCCTCTCCAACCGCGTCGAGCACATCGTCGTGGCCGCCATGGCCCCCGACCACGTGGCCCGGTACCTGGCGGAGGAGACCCTCGTCATCACGCCCGGCGACCGCCTCGACGACCCGCTCGTCTCGGTCCTGATGAGCGCGAAGCACCCCGTCAGCGGCCTGGTGCTGAGCGGCGGGTTCGAGCCGAAATCCAGCCTCCTGGCGCTGCTCGGCCAGGCGGGCATCCCCGTCATCCTGTCCGACGAGGACACGTACTCGGTGGCGAAGCGCCTCAACGAGATGCACTTCAAGATCCGCGCCGAGGACATCGACAAGGTCGACCTGGCCAAGCGCCTGGTCAGTGAGTCCATCGACGCCGCCGCCCTCGCCCGCGCCCTGGACGACGGCGACTGAAGTCCTTTCAGCCGCGACCCGAAGGGGAGCGCGCCTGGCGGCCCAGCCATTTGCAAACGGCGCCATATCCGGTATAGTTACGCAGGGGAACGTGCGCCGGGCGCCAAATCGGCCTTTCGGGGCCGAAAACGGCCCTCGGCCGCCGGCCGGCCCGTCCGGACGGGCACGGAAACCGCACAGGACGACACGCGTTGGCCAAACGCCGGTCCAAGTCGGATACCGTTCGCCGGTCCGCCGCGGGGCGGCTCGGCCGGTCCGCGCCGGAACCTACCTCGCCGCTCGAGGCCCTGACCGGCGTCAGCCAGATGCTTGCGGGGAACCTGGACCTGCCGGCCCTGCTGCGGTCGGCCATCCACGCCGCCGCCGACGCCGTGGGCGCCGAGGCGTGCTCCATCCTCCTGAAGGACCCCGAGAAGCCGGAAATGCACTTCCACGTCGTCGACGGCCCGCGCACGGGCGACCTCGCCCAGGTCGCCGTCCCCGTCAACGACCGGAGCATCGCGGGGTGGGTGGCGAACCACCGGCGCCCGGCCCTGGTGCCGGACGCCTACCGCGACAGCCGCTTCACGCCCGCGTACGATCAGCGGACGGGGTTCCGCACGCGGTCGGTCCTCTGCGTGCCGCTGGTCGCCAAGGAGCGGTTCCTGGGCGTCGTCCAACTCCTGAACCGTCGCGACGGCGAGGTGTTCGACCAGGACGACCTCGACCTCGCCGGTGCGGTGGCCGGCCTCATCGCCGTCGCCATCCACAACGCCGAGGAACACGAGGCCCGCCTGAAGGCCGAGCGCCTCGCCACGGTCGGCCAGACGATCGCCGGCATGGCCCACTTCGTCAAGAACATCCTGAACGGCCTGCGGGCGGGGTCCTACATCATCGACCAGCACCTGGGCGGCGAGTCGGAGTCGCGCGTCGTCCACGGCTGGAACATCGTCAAGCGGAACATGCAACGGCTGAACAACGTCGTGCTGGACATGCTCAGTTACTCGCGCGACCGCCAGCCCCTGCGCCGGCCGTGCCCCATCGGGGCCCTGTGCGAGGACGTCGTCGGCCTCCTCCAGCCCCAGGCCGGCGAGAAGGGCGTCACGCTGGTCACCTCGTGCCACGTCGAGGAGGCCGCGGTGGACGAGGCCGCCGTCAGCCGGTGCCTCATCAACCTCGTCGGCAACGCCATCGATGCCTGCGGGGAGGGCGGGCTCGTCCGCCTGGAGGCCGAACCCGACGCCGCCGACCCGGCACGGTTCGTCCTCCGCGTCCGCGACAACGGGTGCGGCATTCCGCCCGGGGACTGCGAGAAGATCTTCGACCCCTTCTACTCGACCAAGGGAAGCAAGGGCACGGGGCTCGGCCTGGCCGTCACCCTCAAGACCGTCCAGGAGCACCAGGGCGAAGCGCACGTGGAGTCCGCGCCGGGTCAAGGCACCACGTTCTCCCTGATCCTGCCGCTGGAGCCCCCCGACGAGGCGGCCGGGTGACGGCCCTCGTCCGTGAGCGCTTCGCGCGTCGTCCCTCTCTCCTACCACGCCGTCAGGCCCCCGCGGCGGCGCGCCGGCCCGCCAAGACGCTGGACTTTCGGCCCCCGCTGTGGTAGAGAGCCGGACGGCCGGGACGCGAGAGACCGTGCCCCGCAGGAACGGTCCAGACGAAAGGACGCCCCATGAGACAGGTGCTGGTCGTGGACGACGAAGCGGACGCCCGGGAGTTCGTGCGGGCCATCCTCGAACCCGAGGGCTGGGAAGTGCACACCGCCGAGGACGGCCAGGCGGGCATCGAACAGGCCAGGACCCTTCAGCCCGATCTCGTGGTGCTCGACGTCGAAATGCCCAACAAGAACGGGTTCGAGGTCTTCAGCGAACTTATCAAGATGCCCGAAACCCAGGACGTCAGGACCGTCATGCTGACCGGCGTGGCCGACAAGGTCGGCATGCGCTTCTCGGCCGACGACATGGGGAACTTCCTCGGCCGCGAACCCGACGCCTACGTCGAGAAACCCATCGACCCCGACACGTTCCTCCGCATCGTCAAGGACGTGACGGCGGGCGGATGACCCGGTCGGTGCGTCCGTCGCGGGGCGCCACCTGCCACTCGGAGTCTCGCCGGTCACAGAAAAGGGTCCGGGCGTCTTTTTCCGTCGGGCGGTACTCGATCTGGTGGCGCTTGGCGACGGGAAAAGACGCCTGGTTCCGTTTCCGTCAGAGCGCCACGTCCAGGGCCGGGCCGGCGAGGGGGTCGGCGGGGTCGGAGGTCGTCGTGGTCGCGCCGGCGAGCGAATCGTCCTGCGGCAGGTAGA
>JAWODB010000166.1:0-5641 GCA_046483505.1 Phycisphaerae bacterium | reverse complement strand
GAAGGCCGCACGCTGGGCCGCCTACCAGGACGCCAGGCCCGCCGACTTCGGCCTCGATCAGCCCGCCGTCCGCGTCACACTGACCGACAAGGACGAGAAGACGGTGGCGCTGCTCCTGGCCGCGAAGGAGGTCGACGCGAAGGTGGCGGCCCTCTTCGAGGCCACGCCGCTGCGGTACGCCATGACCGAGGGCGGCGAGCGGATTGCCGTCGTCGCCGGCGAGAAGGTCGAGACGCTCGTCTCGGCCCTCGACACCCTCGCCCCGCCCAGGCCGAAGGCGGAGAAGGCGGAGAAGAAGCCCGAGAAGGACGAGGCGAAAAAGGGCGAGCAGTAGCCCGAGAAGGCGAGCGGCGAGCCGCGACCGGCACGTCGCGCGTACTCACCGGTGCCGTCGATTTTCATTCCCGCGGGGTGGGCCGGGAAACACACCGCGCGGAGGGGCTTTCAGGCGTGGTGGCGGGGTGGGGATTCTTCCCCAGCCGGACCCCAGGGGTGCGTAATATTGCGCAGTTGAGCGGAATATCGCGCACCCTCGGCCGTCTCGGGAGGCTCCCCCCGCCTTTATGCCCCGTTTTTGGCCCAAAAATCGGGGTTCCAGAAAACGGTCGTTTGGCACGGCGCTTGCACATCTAGTGAGACAGTGCTGGGATGGTCAGCACTGGTTGTGATGCCGGTAACGGCTATGCCATGCGGGGCGGTCCCGCATGTTCTAAGCAGTGGCCGAATGTCCCCCCGTTCGGCCACTGTCTTTTTTTGCGCGCCGCGCGCGGCGCGAGGGACCAGGGGATCAAGGGACCGAGGGACCGAGGAAACGCCCGGGGAGGCGCGAAGCGAATCCCCGGGGAAACGTGACGAATGCGTTCGCTCCTGCCGCGCGGCAGGCCGGGAGACCCGCCGCACGCGAACCGGTCGCCTCTCACGTCTCGTCCGCCCCCCCGCGCAGGCGCCACCGGCCGTCCTCCACCTCCAGGTAACTCTCGCCGTCCGTCCAGTCGCCCAGGGTATACAGGACGCCCCCCTGCCCCGGCACGGGGTCGCGGACCTCCTGGGCCCGGTGCACGTGGCCGCAGACGAGCACGTCCGCGCCGGCGGCGAACTCGGCGGCCACCTGGTCGCGGTCGAGGCCGTAGGGGGCCAGGTGCCGGCCGTCGCGGCGGCCCTCGGCCTTGTTCTTCTCGGAGATGCGGCGGTAGAAGCGCGCCCCCGCCACCGCCAGGCGCGCCGGCAGCCGCGTCCAGATCCATTCCACCGGCCGCGACCGGATGAGCCGCTGGACCAGGAACCCCGCGTCGCGGCGGCCCTCGTGAAAGTCGCCGTGGCACAGGGTGACGCGCCGCCCGCCGACGGTCAGGTGCGCGCGGGTGCGCCGCGGAACGACCTCGATGCCGGTCGCCTCGGCGAAGCCGCGCATGTAGAAATCGCGATTGCCGCAGAGGAAGACGACGCGCGTGCCGCCGCGGACCGTTTCGCGCAGGGCGCCCAGCGCCTCGCGGTAATCCGCCAGCCGCAGGTGGGCCGGGCCGACCCAGTAGTCGAAGAGGTCGCCCAGGATGTAGATCTCGTCGGCGGTCGGCCCCTCGCGCGCAAGGAAGGCGACCAGCCGGCGCGACCGGCCGGGGTCGGCCGGCGTCAGGTGGACGTCCGAGAGGAACAGTCGCCGCATGGGGCTCTTGGGTCTCCGTCCGGATGATAGCGCGGTGGGTCTCCGTACCTGCCGCGCCCATGGCCACGCGAGCGTGGCCATGCCACCCGCCTCCCGGCCGGGCAAGACCGGCCGGGCCACACGTTCTCCCGGCCGGGCAAGACCGGCCGGGCCACACGTTCTCCCGGCCGGGCAAGACCGGCCGGGCCACACAGGCGCGCTGCCGCACCCGCGGCGGGGCGGCTGGTTGTCGGCGCTGGTGTCTGGTTCCCGGGCGTTCGCTTCGCTCAAGGTCGGGCGGTGGCCTCGTCCGCCCCCTCGCCGCGGTGCTCCTGCACGAGTTCCAGCACCTCCCGGATGGGGGCGGTCACGGCCGAGAGCGTCCGGAACTCGACCTTCGGCTCGGCGAGCGTCCCGGTCACGAGGACCACGACGATCTGCTTCCGCACACCCTCCATCAGTTCCGCCAGGGCCGGCAGCAGCGGGTCGTCGTTCTTCTTGCCGGTCAGGAAGGTCAGGTGCAGGCGGCCGTCGGCCTCCATGACGCCGGCGCCGTAGAGGTTCATGGCCCGTCCTTCGAGGCGGATGTCGCCGAGGATGAGCCGCCCCTCGCGCAGGAAGTACAACACCCGCGCCTTCTGAAACGCCGTCCGTTCGCTGGCCGCCAGGCGGAACACGTTGAACAGCCGCACCACCAGCGGCAACTCGTAGAGTTCGGCGTCCGTGACGCGGAGGAACCCGGAGGCCTCGACGCGCCCGCCCGCGGCCCGCAGGCCCAGCGTGCCGCGCAGCGTGCCCCCGTGGATGTTGTGCTCCAGGCGGAACCCCTCGCGCAGGAGCCGCTCGAAGTCCACCTCCGTCACCGCCAGGTTCAGGGCGTACGCGCCGCCCGGTTTCAGGCCGATGGCGGCGAAGCCTTCCATCCGGCCGCCGTAGAACGTCCCCTCGATGTCGTGCAGGGCGACGGCGTCGGCCTCGGCGGTCTTGCGGAGCAGGAGGTGGGTGTCGCGGAAATCCTTCTCGGCCACCTGGCCCTGCTGAATCTGGAGGTCGCCCTGGAGGGTCATGGCGCCGTCGGTCCAGGTGCCCAGGGCCTCGGCCGTGCCGACCACGCCCGAGACGGCGACGCCGGGGTCGGCGCCCACCTCGTCGAGCACCGCCGTGCCGTACCAGTCGGCCCGGCCGGCGCCGTTCTCGTCGTGGCCGTACCGCAGCCGCGCCAGGTCCAGGTCGAGGCGGCCGGTGGGCCTGAGGACCTCGAACGCCCGCTTCAGCAGATCGGGCAGGGCCTGGCGCAGGGGCCCCTCGAACCGGAGGCCGTCGGCCCGGATCGAGAGATCCAGCCGCGGGCCGAACGCGTCGTACCCGATCTCGCCGCCCAGCACGAACGTCGTCAGCCCGGTCCGGGCCCGCAGGTCGTGCAGCCGGACCTCGCCGCCCTCGAACTCCAGTTCCCCGCTGACGTGCTCCAGCGGGTACGGGAACAGGTCGAGCCTGGCCCGGGCGTCGCGCATGGTGACCCAGACGTGGTGGTCGACCGGCTCGTCCGGTCCGAACGCCTTCCGCAGATGGGCCCGGACGTCGACGCGTCCCTCGGGCGAGAGGTGACTCCAGGCGGAGCGGACCTGGGGCCCGAGCGCCCCGCGAAGCGATTCGCCCAGGACGACGTCCCGCCCGCTCAGCGTCAGGTCCATGGCGTAGTCGTCCGGCCGCTGGTCGATCCACCCCGCCGCCTCGATGCGGGCCCCGCTGTTGAAGCCGGCGAGCGACTCGATGCGGCACGACTCGCGCGTCAGGCGGACCTCGCCGGTCACCTCCTCGGCCAGGAACGGGAACGGCTCGTAAATCATGCGGGCGCCCTTGAGGTGGATGGCCAGGTCGTAGTCGAGGCGGCCGTCCGTCTCGGCGCTGCGCGTGAGGGTGCCCTCGAAGTCCGCCAGGCCCGTCAGGTGGAACGTCTCGAGCGTCTGCCGCTGCCGCTCCGGCAGGGCCTGCTTCAGGTCCTCGTCCAGGGGCACGTCGGTGCCCGTCACGCGCAGGTCCAGCCGGGTGGGCTTGTCGGGCGGACCCACGAGTTCGCCGGCCAGCGTGAGGCTCGCGTCGCCGTGACGGCCGCGCACCCCCCGGATCTCGGTCCGGCCCGGCGCGATGACGATCTCGCCCGTGGCGCCCGACAACGGGTACGGAAACGTCTCGTACGTGAACGCCGCGTCGCGCAGCGTCAGGCGGACCGTGACCTCGGGCCGGGCGCCGTCCTCGCCGGGGCGGTAGACATCGACCTCGGCGTCGGCCGTCCCGCTCGGGTCGTACAGGTCGTAGGCGCGGCGTTGGCGGTCGGAGAGGGCGGCGCGCAGGTCCTCGTCCAGGGCCACGCCCGTGGCGCTGACGTGGAACCGGGCCTCGACGCGCGGCCCCGGGCGGGTGGCGGACCCCGTCAGCCGCACCGTCGCCCCCCCGTGCCGGCCGACCATCTCCTCCACGGTGTACCCCTCGGGCGAGAAATGGACGCCGCCCCGCAGCCCCTCCAGGCGGTACGGGAACAGGTAGAACGTCATGGCCATGTTGCGGCAGGTGAGGTCGCCGGAGACCTTGAGCCGCGCGTCGGGCCGGGCGTCGCGGCGGATGGAGAGGTCCAGGTCCGCCCGCCCCTCGGGCGTGTACGCCCGGTACAGCCGGTCCACGTGCGGCGCCAGGCCCACCAGCAGCGGCCGGCACCCCTCGGTGTCGACGTGGTCGGCCGAGACCTTCAACTCCATCGCCAGCCGCTCCTCGTCGAACCCGGAGACCGTGCCGTCCAGCCGCACCGGCCACCCGTTCATCAACCCCTGGACGCCCTCCAGCACCAACTGCGACGGCTGGAACGTGCACCGGCCGGTCAGGTTCTCGAAGCGGTGCGTCAGGTCGCCGTACGGGTACGCGAACGCGACGCCGGTCATCTCGGCCGCCAGCCGGAAGCCGTCCTTCTCGTCGAACAGGAGTTTGGCGTTGATCGTGCCGCTCGGGTTGAAGCGGCGCCACACGGCCTGCACCTCGCCGGGCAGGCTGTTGTAGAGTTGCTCGGTAAGGGCCACGTTCGAGGCGTGGCCCTCGAACCGCAGGGCGCCCGTGCGGGCGTCGAGCATGCCGGAGGCCACCGCCAGGTGCACCTCGCTGCTCCTGAGGTCCGTCTGGAACCGGAAGGTGTGGCGGTCGGCCTCGCTGGGCAGCAAGAGGCCCGAGACGGCCATCCGGTGCTGGTACACCGCCTCGCCGCCGATCTTCCGGACCACCCGCAGCGTGCCCTCCTCCAGCGCCATGACCGGCCGGATGGACGGGGGCCGGGCCTGCGGCGGCCGCGATCGGATCAGCGACTGGAAGTTCCACGTCTCCTCGTTCCACTCGACGAGGGTGATGCGCGGCTCGTAGACGACGATCTCGGTCACCTCCGGCGCCAGCAGCAGGACCGAGAGCGGGTTCACCTTCAGGTTGACCTGGCTCGCCGTCAGGATCGGTTCCCGGAACGGCGCCGGCGCCGAGACGGAAAGGTCCTCCAGCGTCAGGCCGTGGCCGAGGCTGAAACTCGCCCGCCCGATGCCGACGTGCGTGCCGAGCAGGTCCTCCAGGTACGTCTCGGCGAACTGCTCGATGCGTTCGTCGCGGCTGAGGTAATAGTAGAACGCGGCCGCCGCCGTGAGGACCAGCGCCAGCAGCACGAAGACGGCCCGCCTGCGCCGGGCCCGCCGCGCGCGGGCCGCCCGCCGCCGCTCGTCCACCGGGTGCGCCCAGTGGGTGGGCCGCTGACGCGACGGCTCGGTTGCGTTCGGTTCGTTCGGCATCAGGGTTCCCGTTGGCACTCCCGCCCGGTGGCCCTCCCGGGCCACCGCGCCCCATGGCTGTCATTCTGAGGGCCGAGCCTCTTGCGCGGTGGGTCTCCGTACCCACCGCGCTCGAATCGCCCTTTGCAGGGCTGCGCGGCGGGTGCGGAGACCCGCCGCGCACGAGTCAGCGGTGTCGTGTCAG
>JAWODB010000060.1:0-27784 GCA_046483505.1 Phycisphaerae bacterium | reverse complement strand
GGAGAACAGGCCGCTGGCCAGCAAGCCGGTGGAGAACAGGCCGGCGGTCAGCAAGCCGGAGGCGAACAGGCCGGCGGCCAGCAGGCCGGAGGCGAACAGGCCGGCGGAGAACAGGCCGGCGGTCAGCAGCAGGGAGGCCAGCAGCAAGGCGCGCCCTCGGCGGAGCAGCGCGAACAGGCCGGCCAGATGGCCGGCAGGCAGCAGGACATCCGCGAGCGGACCGAATCGCTCCTCGCCCAGCGAAACGAACTCGCCCAAGGCCTGGCGGACAGCCAGATGGCCCGCATCCAGGCCGAACAGGCCCAACTCGCCCGCGAGGCCACCCAACTGGCCGAGGACGTCGCCCCCGTCGGGGGTCAGCCCGCCGGCACGGGCGAGCAGGCCGCCCACGATGCCCAGGCGGCGTCGGACCAACTCCCCGGCAACCTCCCCGGTGCCGCCCAGAGCGCCAGCAGCGCCGCGGGCGAACTCGCCCAGTTGGCCCAGGCCCTCGGCCAGCAGGCCGGAGGTCAGCAAGCGGGTGGCGAACAGGCCGGTGGCCAGCAAGCCGGAAGCGAACAGGCCGGCGGTCAGCAGGCCGGTGGTGAACAGGCCGGCGGTCAGCAGGCCGGTGGCGAACAGGCCGGTGGCCAGCAAGCGGGAGGCGAACAGGCCGGCGGTCAGCAAGCGGGAGGCCAGCAGGCCGGCGGCGAACAGGCCGGCGGCCAGCAAGCCGGTGGCCAGCCCTCTCCCGCCGGGATGGCCCAGATGGCGGAGCAGACCCAAGGCCTGGCCGACCGCCAGGCCGCCCTTGCCGCCGAGATGCAGGCGATGGCCCAGCAGTCGCCCGCGGCCGCCATGGCCGCCGCACAGGAGAACCTGGCGGCCCGGACGGGCGCGCTGCACCAGGCGGCCGAGGCGCTCGGCCAGCGGTCGACGGGCATGGCCCCGCAGACGGCCGACGCCGCCGGCCAGGCCGCCGAGGCCCTCGGCGATGCGATGCAGTCCCAAGGCCAGGCCCAGGAGGCCCTGGCGGGCGGCGCACCGCAATCCGCTCCCGGACCCCAGTCGAGCGCAGCCGCGTCGCTCGGCCAGGCCGCCCAGGCCCTCAGCAGCATGGGCCAGGCATTGGCCCAGGCCGCCCAGGGGATGCCCGCCTCCTCGCCCGCCCAGGCCGCCATGGGTCAGCCGCTGGCACAGGGCCACGCGGCGGCGTCGGAAGCGGCCGCCACGCAGTCGGCTGCGGCTGCGGCCCAGGCGGCCCAATCGTTGGCCCAGGCCGCCGGTCAGGCGGCCGCCATGGCCCAGGGCATGGGCGCCCAGCCCGGCAGGGGTCGGGCCCGGCAGCCCGGCCAGGCCCAGGGACTCCAGGCCGAGTCCGAGTATGGCACCGGTGTCCGGCGAGCCAGCATGACGGCCGCCAAACTCGAGGCCCTCGGCATCAAACTCTCCGACTGGGCCCGTCTGCCCGGCGAACTGCGAAACGAGATTCTCCAGGCCGCCAACGAAGGTGCCCCGGAGGAATACCGCGGCCTGATCCGGCGGTACTTCCAGAAGGTCGCCAGACAAGGTGGAATGCAAGAGGAAGGGAAATGACGCAACCCACGCCCCATCGTCGGCGCCGGCTTCGCCGGCGCGCCCAGTGCCTGCTGAGCGCCCTGCTGTGCCTCGGCGCGCTCGCGACCTGTGCCACCCGCGCCCCGGCCGACGAGGCCTCTCCGGCCCTGGCCAAGTACCAGGAACGCATCGACGAATCCATCACCCGCGCCCTGGCGTGGCTGGCCGAGGAGCAGGCCGAAGACGGCTCCTGGACCAAGAACGAGCGAACCCGCAACGCCACCGGCATCACGGGCCTCTGCCTCATGGCCTTCCTGGCCAAGGGCCACACGCCCGGCGTCGGCCCGTACGGCGAGGTGATGAACAAAGGCATCGACTTCCTGCTCGAGCACCAGAAGCCCAACGGCATGCTGATTCGCGGCAACGAAGGCCACGGCCCGATGTACAGCCACTGCATCGCCGCGCTGACGCTGTCCGAAATCTCCGGCATGGTGGACCCCGAGCGGCAGAAGAAGATCGACAGGGTCCTCGCCAAGGCGATGAAACTGATCCTGGCCGCCCAGCAGATGCCCAAGGACCAGAAGCATGCCGGCGGGTGGCGGTACACCCACGACAGCCGCGACAGCGACATCTCCTGCACGAGTTGGGCCATCATGGCCCTGCGCTCCGCCCGGAACAACGGCGCCGCCGTCCCGACCCAGGCGATCGATCGCGGCCTGGGATACATCATGAAGTGCCAGGTCCGGCGCGACGGCGGCTTCGCCTATCAGCCCGGCGGCGGCTCCGGTTGGGGACGGACCGGCACCGCCCTGCTCTGCCTGGAACTGTGCGGCCGCCATCGCGACCGTGCCACCCTGATGGCCGGCGAGTGGATCCTCAAGAACCTGCCTACGCGCTACGGCCGTGGCAACCACTTCTCCTACGCCATGTACTACTGCTCGCAGGGGATGTTCCAACTCGGCGACGAGTACTGGGAACGCTGGGCCGGACGCATGTACGACGTCATGCTCAAGGCCCAGGAGAAGTCCGGCCGCTGGCCCCGGGCCCACGAGAACGTCGGCGACAGCGGCGAGGAGTACAGCACCGCCATGGCCGTCCTGGCCATGAGCGTCTCGTACCGCCAACTGCCCATCTATCAGCGGTAGCACGCGGCGCGACCGTGTTCGAACGGAACGGGGCTGCCGGCACCACCGGCGGCCCCTTTTTCGCGCGGCTTTTGACCTTGACAAATCCGCCGGTTCGCGGAGAATACCGTGTCTCAGGCGGGCCTCCGACGCCGATAAGGTGTCCAGTCCCGCCGGCCGCACCACCTGCCACTCGGGCGGGGGCGTAGCTCAAATGGTTAGAGTACCGGACTGTCGATCCGGTGGTTGCGGGTTCGAGTCCCGTCGCCCTCGCCATTGTAAGTCCTTACGGGCCAATCGTTTACGCGATTGGCCCGTTTACTTGGACCGTCCTCTGCGCGGGGCCTCTTGTCGCGCGCCGGTACGTTCACGGTCATACCTCCCGTGGGCCGAACCGCGGAACCGCCACCCCCCGCCGACCGTCTAAGGAAGCGAGAGGTGCCCGTATTTCCGTGGCCCGCGATGGCTGCGGGGCGTATAACCTGAGGGAACACTCTGGGGGACCCCGCCATGGCTCGCGACGACCGACCCGCCGAGCAGCCCGCCGTCAAGACCACCATCGTCGGTGGCCGTCCGCCCGGCCCCGGCAAGGGGCTGGGGCCGATACCGCGCGGCATCGAGGTGCTGATCAAGAAGGCCGCCGTCGATCCGGCGTTCAAACGGCTTCTGCTCGAGACGCGCGACGAGGCGGCCGGGGAAATCGACCTCGCGCTCGACCCGGCGGAGGCGATGATGCTGCGGGCCGCCCCGCGCGGGGAACTCGAGGCCATCATCGCCCGCACGCGCGTCCACCCAAACGTGCGGTCGGCGTTCCTGGGCCGGGCGGCCGCCGTCATGCTCGTCGCCCTCGGGGCCGGCGCCGTCGGCTGCGAGGAGGACGGCGAACCGGCCGGCGTCGACCCGGACCGCCCGCCCGCGGTCGAGCGCGTCGAGCCCCCGGAAGCCGAAGAGGCAGGCGAGGAAGCGCCTCCCGAGGCCGAGCCCGTGCCGCGCGTCGTCACGGGCATCCAGCCCGCGAGGACGCCCAGGACCGAGCAGCCCCTCGAGCGGCCGGAGCGCGTCGAGCCGAGCGACGGCAGCCGTCCGGCCCGCCCCCCTCAGGCGCCCCCGAAGCCGGAGGCCGAGTCGGCGGTGCCGGCCCCGAAGCCGTCGCCGCCCGCGCCGACGGGCATCCGCCCCGACCGGCCGCCGGAAGCGGGGCTGCCGGAAGCCGGCGCGCAGGAGCCGCCCGCGGCGCCCCGCGCCACGGCCGCCCGGCCGATCACCTCGACGACGACGTCCGACGCCGTGACCCGTGGCGTCCGGCCGGACCGGCCGCAGCCCAAGCCTCCCTCCGGCGCCACGACGACGGCGGAGAAGCCGGCGTCCGGCTCGGCCCGGCCGCCGAAACCGATCGTCAGCCGCACCTTTCCCCTGCCCGCCACGTGGAGCCGGGGGGAGGTCTACGACCACCTGGCGGTGGGCCTGAAGCGCCTCGCGGACGCGCACCTGCCGGGGGCGAAGTTCATCTACTCCGCCAACGACGACGGCCAGAAGTACATCCGCATCGAGTACAAACCCACGAAAGAGAAGGTCCAGAAGACCGACGAGGCCACCGGCGAAACGCAGGTCGTCACCAAGGCCGCCCCGGAGGACGACGGCCTCCTGCTGACGGTGTGGATGAACCGGCGGCTCATCGAGGCGGACCGGCCCCGCGTCATGGGCTACCAGGGCGAGCGCCGCTGGTGGAAACGCATCGACCAGGTCTTCGTCGTCCCCCACCAGACGTACCTGAAGTGGAACCTGCACTACGGCACCAAGACCGACCGCGACGCCATGGCCAGGTTCATGGACCCGGGCCACTGGGTCACGGTGCCCGATCCCGCCCTCGCCACGAAGGCGCACCCGGTGAACGTGTCGGCCGTGCCGTCGTTCGGTGCGACGGCCAAGCACCAGAAGCCGGAAGGCCGGACGAGTTTCACCGCCACGGCCGGCATCGGCCCCGACCGGCCGTGGGGAGGCACGTTCGGCATCATGCCGGACCGGCCGCCGCAGACGAAGGGCATCCGGCCCGACCGCCCCAAGTCCGAGGAACCGTAGCGTGGCCGACATCACCCTCGTCAACCTGAACATGCTCTTCATGCGGTACGGCGAGGAGATCGAGCGCGAACGCCACGTGCCGCTCGGGTGCCTGTACCTGGCGCGGTCCCTGGAGACGGCCGGCTTCGCGGTCGACTTCCGCGATTACCAGGCCGCCGACACCGACGACCCGTTCGACCTGGAGAACTTCCTGGCGTTCCTGGCCGACCCGGCCCCGGTCATCGGCTTCTCGTGCATGGCGAACCTCCTGCCGTTCACGGTCCTGGCGATGAAGGCGGTGCGCGAGCGGTGGCCGGACCGGCGGCTGGTCCTGGGCGGCGTCGGCCCCAAGGCCGTCGAGGAAAAGATCCTGCGCCGCTTTCCGTGGATCGAGGTGGTGGCGCGCGGCGAGGGGGAACAGAGCGCCCCGCGGCTGCTGGCCGCGCTCTCCGCCGGCGGCAGCCTGGAGGGCGTGCCCGGCGTCTCGTGGCGCGACCCGCCGGGGACCGTCCATCACAACCCGGAGCCGCCCCGCATCGCCGACCTCGACACCATCCCCTTCCCCGCGTTCGAGAAGGTGGACCTGGCCCGATACGCCGGCTACGGCATGATGACCAGCCGGGGGTGCCCGTACCGGTGCACGTTCTGCTCGGTGGCCCCCGTGTGGAACCACGAGAGTTACTCGCGCAGCCCCGCCAACATCGTGGCCGAGATGGTCCACCTGCACCGCGAGGCCGGCGTCGACCTCTTTCTGTTCCAGGACGAGTTCTTCGTGTCCGGCAAGCGGCAGGTGATGGACTTCTGCCGGGAACTCCGCGCAACGGGCCTGGACCTGGAGTGGAAGGCGTTCGGCCGCGTCAACCTCGTCGACGACGAGATGATGCGGGCCATGGCCGACGCCGGGTGCCTGGAACTGCGGTTCGGCATCGAGTCGGGGTCCGAGCGGGTCCTGGAGCGGATCAAAAAGGGGTTCACGGCGGCCGAGGCGCTCGACGTCGTGCCGCGTGCCGTCGAGGTGTTTCCGCGCGTCGATACGTTTTACGTGTGGGGGTTCCCGTTCGAGACGCTCGAGGACTTCAACCAGAGCCTGTTCCAGATGGTCTCGTTCCGGATGATGGGGGCGCGGATTCTGCCGAGCCTCCTCTCCCTCCTGCCGCAGACCGAACTGTACCGCGCGTGGGCGCCCAAGGTGGCGCTGGAGTTCTGCCCGCACCTGTTCCCGGAGTTCGTGTTCACCGGGCACGAGGTGTGCCGCGGGGGCGACGTGGAGATTCCCGACCGGTACCGGGCGTACTTCGACCTGATCCTCGAAAGCCCCGACGTCTTCGCGGGGTTCTTCCACATCGACCTGGCGGGGAACGTCCTGCCGAAACTGGCGCTGCTGCGGCAGTTCGGCTTCTACCCTGCCCCGGAGGGCGAGGAGGAACCGAGCACCGAGTCGTGCGGCGCCCATTCCCCGCGCATCGAGCCGCAGGAACTCGCCACGCGGACGGGGCGGTAGGCGGCGGCCGTCGGTCCGCGTTTCGCTCCATCCCCTGCCGCTACGGCCTCTTTGCCGCGGCTTTCACGCCGCCGACAGGCGGCGGTCGCCGCCCGGGCCAAACCCTGTTGAAGTCCCAAGAAAGGCTTGTCGCCGCCCGGAATCGTGATAGCATCGCCGGGAAGGCCCGCGACGCCGGCCTTTGAATCCCCTTCGGCCGCAGCACGTCCGGTGCCGTACAAGGAGGCGACGACGATGCGAATGGCTCTGCGAGTAGCCCTGATCGGCGCGCTCACAGCGGGAGCGGCCAGCGCGGCCGACGACCCGCTCGTCCGCGTCGGCGTCAAGACCGACCAGTCCCCGATCCGCATGGCGGGCGAGATCACCCAGCGTCCGGACGGCACGCTGACGCTGCCCGCCCGCGAGCCGTGGGGATGGGTCACGGTGGGCGACGGCGGCCGGCCCCTCAAAGCCCTGGAAGGCCTGCGGTCCTTCACGATCTGCGGATGGGCAAGGCCGACGAGCCTGGAAACGGGCTCGGGCGGCAACCGCATCGCCTTCAACCTCAACTACAACAAGGCGGGCTTCGACCTCGTCCATCATCGCGACGGGCGGCTCCGGCTGGCCGTCAACGAGTGGCCGGACGGCGTGCGGAACGATTCGTCGCCGGGCAGACTCCGGCCGGGCGCGTGGACGTTCTTCGCCGTCGCTTACGACGCGACCCGCGACCGCGACAACGTGCGCTGGTACGTCGGCGGACCCGAGAAGCCGGCGGCGCTCGACCGCACGACCACCTACAACGCCGGGCCCACCGGCACGGGCAGCGGTTCGCTGACCATCGGCAACTACAACGAGACGATCCACCGCCACGGAACGGACCGCCAGTTCCGGGGGCAGTTGCACGGCATCCAGATCTTCGGGAGCCGGAGCGGGGACGGCGGCGCGCTCGGGCGGGAGGCCGTTCGGAAGGTCCAGAAGGATCCGAAGACCGTGCCGGACTTCAGCGCCCCCGCGCCGAAGGTCGTCGCGCCATCCACGCCGCCGATGGAACCGAAAAGCGGTCCCCGGCCGTCGGACCCCGCCCTGCCCGGGGCCGACGTACCGGTGCCGCCGCCCGGCACGCGGCCGCGCGTCGTCGCCACGACCGACGGTGAGATCGACGACCGCTGCTCCATGGTCCGCTTCCTCCTCTACGCCAACGAGTGGGACATCGAGGGCATCATCTACTCCAGTTCCAAGTTCCACTGGGACGGGCACAAGTGGGCCGGCACCACGTGGATCGAGGACGACATCGACCGCTACGCCACGTTTTACGGTAGGCTGAAGGCCCACGCGCCGGGCTTCCCGACGCCGAAGGCCCTGAAGGCGAAGACGTACGTCGGCAACATCCGGGCCGTGGGCGCGATGGAGAAGGACACGCCGGGCTCCGACCGCATCGTCGAGGTCCTGCTCGAGGACACGCCCGGTCCCGTCTACCTCCAGGCCTGGGGCGGGACGAACACGATCGCGCGGGCCCTCTGGACAATCCAGCACGAGCACCCCGACCGGATGGCCGAGGTCTCCCGCAAAGCGGTCATCTACATCATCCTGGACCAGGACAAAACGTTCCGGCAGTACATCCAGCCGAACTGGCCGGACCTGATGGTGCTGGGCAGTTTCAGCCAGTTCGGCACGATCGCGTACCGGTGGGAGCGGAAGATCCCGCGTCCGTTGCACACGTATTTCGACATGCCGTGGATGGAGCGGCACATCCTGCGCGGCCACGGGCCGCTGTGCGCCCGCTACGAGGCGCACCCGCAGAAGGGCTTCCGGTCGGAGGGCGATTCGCCGGCCTTCATGCACCAGATCCCGGTGGGCCTGCGGTCGCTGGAGCATCCCGGCTACGGCGGCTGGGGAGGGCGGTTCGCACGGGCCTCCGGCACGAAGAACGTCTGGCGCGGCGCCCGCGACGACGGCGACCTCGGCAAGCCCATCTGGCGGTGGGCGGCGGCGTTCCAGAACGACTGGGCTGCACGGGCCGACTGGTGCGTCAAGCCGCCCGGCGAGGCCAACCACCCGCCCGCGGTCAAGGTCGACGGGCCGCTCGACCGGACCGTCCGGCCCGGCGACCGCGTCACGCTGAGCGCCGACGGCTCGTCCGACCCCGACGGCGACGACCTGACGTTCGCGTGGTGGCGGTACGACGACGTCGACACGTCGACGAGCGCGATCGACATCGCCGGCGCGGACCGGCGCAGCGGGGCGAGTTTCGTCGTCCCCGACGAACCCGGAAAGACGATTCACGTGATCCTGGAGGTGACGGATGACGGCGACCCGCCGCTGACGCGGTACGCGCGGGTCATTGTGACGATCAAAGACTGACGTGAGAAGAACAAGGTCCTCTTTGTGCCAGGCTGTCATTCTGAGGCCTCGCTTGCGAGGCTGAAGAATCTCGCCGTGGGAAAGGCGACAAGGCGAGATTCTTCGTCGGCCTTGCGGCCTCCTCAGAATGACAAACCAGGACATGAAGTTTGCCGGGCTCAACAGCCGCCCTTAAGAGCAAGGAACCTCCCATGCGTCTCGCCTCGCCCCTCGCCGCCGTGACGTTCGTATTCGCTTGCGCCGCGCCCCCTCTGGCAGGCGAAACCGCGCCCCTGCCCCGCCCGCGCCTCATCATCCTGGCGGACATGGGTAACGAGCCGGACGAAGAGCAGCAGATGACCCACATGCTCGTCAACGCCAACGAGTTCCACCTGGAAGGCCTGATCGCCGTCACCGGCAAGTTCCTGAACGAGCACGCCGGCAACCCGTTCAAGCGGGTCGTGCACCCGGAACTCTTCCACAAACTCATCGACGGCTACGCCAAGGTGGAGGCGAACCTGCGGCGGCACGCCAAGGGGTGGCCCACGGCCGAGTACCTGCACGCCATCGTCCGGCCGGGACAGGCGAAGTACGGCCTCGCGGACATCGGCAGGGGGAAGGCGTCGCCGGGGTCGAAACTCATTGCCCGGGCCCTGCGGAAGGACGACCCGCGGCCGCTGAACGTCGTCGTTAACGCGGGGTCGAACACGCTGGCCCAGGCGCTGGTGGACCTGCGGGCGGCGCACTCGGCGGAGGCGCTCCGCGCGATGGTCCGCAAACTCCGCGTCTTCGAAAACGGCGCCCAGGACAACTGCGGCGCCTGGATCTGCCGCGAGTTCCCCGCCGTCCACTGGATCCGCAGCAACCACCAGACGTACGGGTACATGGGGCAATCGAGGAATCCCGATACGCCCGCCGGGCCGTACTGCTGGCAGCCGTATCCGCGCACGCACCAGGGCCAGCACCAGTGGGCGGAGGCCCACATCATGAAAGGCCACGGGCCGCTCGGGGCACTCTATCCGTACCGCTTCGGCGGCAAGGGATTCCTGGAAGGCGGCGGCACCATCCCCTGGATGGGCCTCGTCAGCAAGGGCCTCTACGACGTCGACCATCCGCACTGGGGCGGATGGAGCGGCCGCTTCACCCGGACCAGGCAGAAGAACGTCTGGTCCCGCCACAAGAGCGTCCGCCGCGACGAGGAGACCTGCGGCGACTTCTTCGCCTACACCGAAGTGGCCGATACGTGGACCGACCCCGCCGACGGCACCGTCTACGATAATCTGTACGCGCCCGTCTGGCGATGGCGGGAGGACATGCTCCACAACTGCCGGGCACGCTTCGACTGGTGCGTCAAACCGTACGACGAGGCGAACCACCACCCCGTCGCGGCCGTCGACGGCGACGCGACGGATGCGATCGTGCGGCGCGACGCAAAGGCGGGCGCGACGCTGCGCGTCGACGCGTCCGCCTCCTCCGACCCCGACGGCGACGCCCTGTCGTATCGCTGGTACGTCTATCCCGAACCCGGCACCTACCGGGGGCAGCCGCCCGGCGTGGAAGGCGCCGGCGCCGCCCGCTGCGCGCTTCGCCTGCCCAAGGACGCCGCCGGCAAGCAGATCCACCTGATCCTGGAAGTCACCGACGACAGCGACGTCGTCACGCTGACCGATTACCGCCGCGTGGTCATCGACGTGGCCGGGTAGGCCGCGCGGGTGCCTCGGACCGGCTCAGTCGCCGGCCGAGAGGACGGTCTCCACGCCGCGAAGGGACGGCCCCCGCGGCGAGGCGGCCTGGGTCCCCGGCGGGATCGCTCAACCGCCCGAATCGGCTGTCCCGGCGGCGGCCTCCGCGCCGTCGCCGTGGACACCCACCCTGCCCCGTGGTATGATTTCTTCGACCCTATGCCCACCCCTATGGAGTCCGACGATGAGCCTACCGCTTCGCCCTATTGTCGCGTGCCTGGCCGTCGCGCTCATCTGCCTGGGGACCCCCTCCCCGGCCGGCGGTGTGGAGGTCTCCATCGAGGCCGCCGCCCGCACCGTCAAGGCATACGAACGCATCGAGTTCACGCTCCGGACGGACGCCGTGCCCGCCAACCCATACGACCCCGAGGCGATCGACCTGCGCGTCGCCCTCAAGGGCCCGGACGGCACGAAGGTCACCGTCCCCGCCTTCTGGTATCAGCCGTTCGAGTACGCCCGTCACAGGCACGGGGGCGGCGCAGCCGACTGGGTTTACCCCGCCGGCGACGCCGTCTGGAAGGCCCGCTTCGCCACGCCCGCGCCCGGCCGGTGGACGGCCACGGCGCGGCTGACGACGCCCCGGGGCGAGGCGACCTCCAAGCCCGTCACGTTCACGTGCACGGCCGCGCCGGGGCACGGCTACGTGCGCGTATCGCCGAGGGACCCGCGGTTCCTGGAGTTCAGCGACGGCACGCCGTTCTTCGCCGTCGGGCAGAACGTGGCGTTCATCAAGGACACGGAGCGGCAGTCGGCGATGATCCGCCGTCTCGGCGCCAACGGCGCCAACTTCGTCCGCGTGTGGGCGTGCTGCGAGGATTGGGCCATGGCCGTCGAGGCCCGGAAGAGCGGCTGGGCCCGGTCGTGGGGCTGGAGGCCGCCCATCGTCGCGGAACCCGGCCGGGCGGGCTATCACCGCGCCGCCATGTGCATCGGCCGCGACTTGCAGAAGGGGGCTGCGCTCTCGTTCTCCGCCACGCGGCCGCTCGCCGTCCGGCCCGGTACCGAGTATGTTCTGACGGGCAAGGCGCGGACCGACTCCGACGGCGCGTTCGTCGTCGCGGTCGCCGGCACGTCGTCGGACCCGATCCGCAGCGGCAAACGCTGGACCGGGTTCACGCACCCCTTCCGCACGGATGCGGGCCGGCGGTTCCTGGGCGGCGTCACGTTCCGCGCGGAGGACCCGTGCCGGCTGTATCTGAAGGACCTGTCGCTGCGCGAGGCGGGCGGCGGGCCGGAACTCCTGTGGGAGGCCGACGTCAACCGCCCGCCGCTCGGCGTCTACAACCAGGCGGACGCCTTCATCCTCGACCGCGTCGTCGAGACGGCCGAGGACGCCGGCGTGTACCTCCAGATCGTCATGTGCACGCGCGACCATTACATGCACCTGCTGGACAAGGACCCGTCGCCCGAGTACGCCCGGGCGGTGGCGATGGCCAAGCGGCTCGTCCGCTACTTCGTGGCCCGGTGGGGCTGGTCCACGCACGTGGCCGTCTGGGAGTACTTCAACGAGATGAACCCCGGCCTGCCCACCGAACGGTTTTACTCGGAGGTCGGCGCGTACCTGGAGGAGATCGACCCGTGGCACCACCTGCGGGCGACGAGCGACTGGCACAGCCCCTCGAAGGCGGCCAAACATCCGGCGCTCGATACGGCGGATATGCACTACTACATGCGCCCGACGACCGGCGATGACTACCGCGACGCCGCCGCCTCCGTCCTGAAGCAGGCGCGCGCCTTCCGCCGGGCCGCGCCGAAGAAGCCGGCCATCTTCAGCGAGTTCGGCATGACCACCGACAACTGGCAGCGCCCCGAGGCCATCGACCTGGACAAGGACTTCCTTCACCTGCACAACGCCCTCTGGGCCTCGGCCCTGTCCGGCCTCTCGAGTACCGTCTGCCACTGGTACTGGGACGACATCCACAAGCGGAACGTGTACCCGCTGTACCGGCCGGTGGCGGCGTTTGTGGCCGACATCCCCTTCACCACGGCCGACCTCCGACCTGCCGACGCCACGACCACCGCCAAGGACGTGCGGGTCGTCGGCCTCCAGGGGAAGCGACAGGCATACCTCTGGCTCTCGGACCTTTCTTCCACCTGGTGGAACGTCGCCAGGATGGGCCGCAACCCTGCCCGGGTCCGCGACGCCGCGGTCAAGGTCACGGGGCTGGCGTCCGGGCCGTACCGGGTCCGCTGGTGGGATACGCGTGCCGGCAAGGTCGTGCGCGAGGCGACCGCCCGCGCCGCCGGCAACGTGCTGACCGTCCCGGCCCCTGCGTTCACGGGCGACGTGGCCGTCAAAGTCGAGCCGGCACCCCCGTAAACACGGTTTGGCGCGACCGTGTTCCCGCCCGTGGACGCCTTCCGGAATCGTTTCGGTTCAACCGCTACTTTTGCGCTCAGGAGGCGTTTAGTGTAAGTAACGGGCCCCACGTGCGGTACGGTGTGCCCGGTGGCAGGGGCGGCGAAGCAGGAGACACGCCATCGCGACCCACGTGCGTATCAACCAGTCCGAGACGGCCAAGGAGGTGTTCGTCACGGTCACGCCCGAGGAGGTGCGGCCGGCGGGAGAGCAGGCGAAGGCCATGCTCACGGAGGTGGCCGCCGTCCTGAAACGCGAGGGCGCCCGGCCGGTCCAGGAGCGCCTGTTCGGAACGGAGGCGGCCGTCCGCGCCGCCGCCGAGGCCCGCTCGGCGGCCTACGGCGACCTGGCCGACGGCGTGCCGCCGGAACTCCTGGCCGTCCCGGAAGGACCAAACGGGCCGCTCAGCGCCGTCCAGGTGCACGCCGTCCAGACGGAGCAGCGGCCGACGGTCCTGACGGACAACGGCCGTCCGTGCGGGCGGATGCTGAACCTCGGCGGCGTCGCCTACGTGGCCCTCTCGGGCCTGACGGCCCTGGAGGCCGGCTCGAACACCGACCAGGCCCGGGCCCTGTTCGACAAGGCGCTGCATCTGCTCCGCCGGGTGGGCGGCGGCATGGAATCGGTGGCCCGCACGTGGCTCTGGCTCGGCGACATCCTCGCCTGGTACGACGCCTTCAACGCGGTGCGGAATCGCTTCTTCAGCGAGGCCGGTCTGATCGACGGTTCCGGCCGGACGCGGCTGCCGGCCAGCACCGGTATCGGCGTGGGGCCCGCCGGCGACGCCGTCTGTGCCCTGGACGTGGTGGCCCTGGTCGGCCCCAAGGCCTCGCTCTCGTACTACCACGCCGCCGGCATGCAGGAGAGCGCGTACGAGTACGGCTCGGCGTTCTCGCGCGTCGCCAAGGCCGGCACGCCGGGCGGGACGAGCGTGTACGTCTCCGGCACGGCCGCCATCGACGAGGCCGGCCAGACCCGGTACGTCGGCGACGCCGCCGGCCAGATCGACATGACCCTGGCGAACGTCCGGGCCGCGCTGACCGACATGGATTGCGGCGACGCCGACGTGGTCCACGCCATCGCGTACTCGAAGACGCCCGAGATCCAGGCCCTGTTCGACCGCGAGTACGCGCCGGCCCTCGGCTGGCCGTGCGTCTCGGTCCTCAGCGACGTCTGCCGCGACGATTTGCTCTTCGAGTTGGAGGCGACGGCCTGCCCGGCCGCCCAGCCGGCGTAGGAACCGCTTCGTGCTCCCTCTCCCTTGACGGGCCTTCGCCCACCCACCGTAGCGGGCTTCGGCCGCGCAGGCGGGAGAGGGATGGCGTGCGGGCAACATGGCTGCAAGCCACAAGCGGCAAGCCACGGCAACGGCTCGCGCCGGTGTCGTTTTTGCTTGCGGCTTGCGGCTTGCGGCTTGTAGCCTGTGGCCTCTCTCCCCTCACCCTACCCTCTCCCACCAGGGGAGAGGGAATCGAGACGACCTTGCACGTTCGGGCGGCGGCCTTCCGAGGCCGCCGCGCTTCTTTACGGAAGCGTCTGGCAAAGGTCCCCGCTGGGGGGTGCGCCTACTCCGCCGCCTCGCGGCCTGCGGACTGCGCCTCGATCCAAGCCCGGACGTTCTCGCGTTCGACGGCTTCCATCCGGCGGCGCTTCTCCAGGAAATGGGCGTACGTCGCCTGTTCCTTGTCGGACCAGGCGGCCGCCTCCGTGTAATCGCCGCAGAACGGGACGAGCAGGTCGATCCAGCAGGCGATCTTGTCCATCTCCTCGCGGCCGAGCCGCACGCCGCTGTGGCCCGCCTCGAGCATCGCCACGAGGTCGCTCCGCGCGGCCCCGGCCTGGTACGGCGGCAGGACGGGCGGGGCCGTCTGCGCGTTCAGCCAGTTGACCAGGCGGTTCGGCGTGCCGCGCTGCGTCAGGGCCAGGTACGCGTCGCTCCATCGGCGTTTGGCGCCGCGGTCGACGCGGCGCGCGTCGAGGAGGCTGAACGCCTTCTCCTTGCCCTGCGGGTCGGCGGGCTCGTCCCGGACCTTCAGTTCGACCGACCGGTCGTTGTGGCAGCGCGTGCAGTGCTTGTCGAGGATCGGCTGGATTTCTTCCGCGAACGAGAAGCCTCGCGGCGGGCCGTAGAACGGATCCAAATCGCGCGGCCCTTCACGGAGGGCCCGCGTCGCCTGCCGCGCCGGCGGGGCCGTGTTCTTGCTCTCGTGGCACCCGACGCAGGCGAACCGTTCGCCGGGCTGAAGCGTGGCCCATGACCGCATCGTCTGGACGGCGTGGCCGCGGGCGTCGAGCGCCTGAAAGTAGACGGGCGTGCGGGCCGGCACGCGGAAACATGCCGACCCGTCCGCGTAGACGGGCGTGGAGCCGAGGACGCGCTTCACGTCCCAGGCGCCGTTGTTGCAGGAGGGCGGCGTGCTGATGAGGGCCCCGCCCGCCGGGCCGCGGTTCCGGTTGCTGCCGATGCCGGCGGCCCGGAACGCGATCGCCACGACCCGCAGCCGCTTCACCGTGCCGCGCTC
Organism: Phycisphaerae bacterium; assembly: GCA_046483505.1. GTDB lineage: Bacteria > Planctomycetota > Phycisphaerae > FEN-1346 > FEN-1346 > BS750m-G62. The sequence goes on along the minus strand of JAWODB010000060.1, from coordinate 12,623 downwards.
GATGCCCGCCAGGCCCGGTCCCTCGTACACGTCCTGGACGTAAAAGACGCCCGTGTCCTGCGTGTAGTCGGGCACGCGTGCCCGCAGGGTCGGCTTCGGCCGCGCGGCGAGCGGCACGGGCTGGTTGCACGAGATGGTCGGGTCCCAGGCGAGCAGTTCGCGCCGCCCGTCCGCATGGACCCAATAGAGGGCGACGTGGCGGGCGGCCCGGCCGCCGGCCGCCGGCTTCATCGTCACCAGGAACGTCTCCTCGTCCAGCGGATACGGGTACTGGAACTGGTCGCCGTCCTGGCCGTACTTGTCCACGTGGACGGCCTTCGTTTCGCGGACGGGGGCGATGAGTTGGGCGCCGCGGTTCTCCTCGCGCCCCTTCGCAAGGTCCAGGATGCCGAGCCATCCCTTCTGCCGCGTGTGGTGGCCGCTGAAGACGCACACGATCTTCTCGGTCCCCGGAATCGCGCGGGCATGAAGAATCGTCGTCGGGAACCACGAGTTGTTGCCGTAGACGGCCGTCTGGCCCGTCCCGTCCGGGTACATCTGGAAGAGGCCCTGCGGGAAGATCTGGCCACGGTCGCTGTAATCCCACCGGGTGTAGATGACGCGGCCGTCGGGCGTGACGGTGGGGTAGTTCGTGTGCACCTGGTCGTACGAGAGGCGGCGGAGGAACCGCCCGTCGCCGTCGCAGGTGTAGAGGTTCGAGACCTCGGTCCACCAGCAGTCGACCGTCTGGACGCAGCGGGTGGAGTTGAAGACAATGTGGCCGTCGGGCAGGTACGCCGCCTCGTAGTCGGCGAAGCCGAGGCCGTCCGTCAACTGGCGCACCTCGCCCTTCTCTCCGCCCGCGACGTCCATCTCGTACAGGTGATAGTCGTCCTCGCGGTCGGACTTTTTCCAGGCGAAGAGGACGCGGCGGCCGTCGTAGGAGACGTCCGGGTCGCGGATGACGCCCTTCGGGTCGTCGATGAGCGTCCGGACGCGGCCGAAGAGGCCGTTCATCTCCAGGAGGCAGAGGGCGGAGCCGGGCTTGAAGTGGCGTTCGCGCTGGGCGTCGCTCTGGCCCTCCGTGTACGCGTAGTGCGACCCGCCCATGTCGTAATGCTTCGTGAAGATGACCCGGCGGAGCCGTTCGCGGTGCGGCGCGAGGCGCGCGGCGCGGCGGCGGAGGCAGGCGTCCGTGTACAGGCCCAGCCAGCGGGGATCGGCGGGCTTGGCGCCGGCGCGGCGGAGGTCGGCCAGGCGGTCCGGCAGGTCGCCCGCGGCCTCGCCCAGGCTCTCCACGACGCCCGCGACGACGTCCGGCCGGAGCGTCTTGCCCTTGTAGAGATCGTCCTGGGCGGCCCAGTCGTCGCGGACGGCGTCGGGCACGGGCGCGTCCGGGGCGGGCGCAGCGGCGCAGGCCGTTACCAGAGCCAACGCGCACAGGCCCACGGCACAGGTAAACGTGACGGGTGTCCTCGAGGAAGCATACATCGCGGGGTTCTTACTCCTCGAGCGCCTGATTCCGGCGCGGCGGGTGCGGAGACCCGCCGCGCTCTCTATCTTGAAGAGGCACCTCCTCGAGCGGTTCGTCGTCGCGCAGCCGGCGGCCGGCGGCGATGGCGCGGCGGGCGGCGGCCTCGCGGCGGAGGAGACGGACGTACTTCTCCTGCCGCTCGCGGTCTGTGCCGACGAGTTCCGCGCCGGGCATGTCCATCCGCGGCCGCTCGGCCAGCGCCTCCTTGCCGCGGCCGATGATGCGGAGCGCCCCGGCGTACGCCTCACCCCCCTGCTCTCTCAGGCCGGCCAGGCACGGGCTGACCTCCGGCCGGGTGAAACTGATGAGCGGCTCGTGCGGCCGGCCGAGCACGTCCACGCCCGTCAGTGCCTTCAGCCGCTTCAGGGCGTCCGTGCCGATGGGGCAGCGCCCGTAGAGGTTCTTCCGGTACGCGCTCGCGTACGACGGGTAATACGGGGCGTTGATGTCGACCCAGGTGACGATGCGCTCGAACTCCTCCGCGCTCAGGCGTTTGCCGGTGTCGCTCTTGCGGAGGTGCTGGACCAGACGGCTTGCGTGCGAGCCCCACGCGTACGGCTGCTGGACCGGCGCCGGCCCGGCGCCGATTACCTTGACCAGCCCCTTCCGGCGGAGTTCCATATACGAGACGTTGAACGCGCGGGTCAGGTCGCCGGCCAGGACGAACGTCTCGGCCGCCTTCCCGCCGAAGTCGTGGCACCGGACGCAGTGGCGGTCCCAGATGGGCTGGATCTCCGCGAGGTAATTGAAGAGGAACGGCTCCCGGCCGAAGGGCGGCTCCGGGGTACTGGGCCGGCGGCCGGCGGCGGCCTTGGTCACGTTCGGGACGGCGGTGCGGCGGTCCTCGTGGCAGCCGATGCATCCGAGCGTCTCGCCCGGCCGGACGATCGTGCCCGACCGCATCGACTGGACCATCATCTTGTGCTCATCGAGCAACTGGAAGTAGACGAACCGGTCGGCCGGGACCGTGAAGTAGGCGGAGCCGTCCGCCTCGACCGGGACGGTGCCGAGGACCCGCTTGTTGTTGAAATCGTCCCAGTTCATGCCGGGGGCCTGCGTGCCGCTGCCGTGCCAGTTCGAGCCGGTCCAGAACCGTTTCTCGGGCGACTCGACGACCCGCAGGTACGTCACCGTGCCGCGCTCCACCGTCTCCATGCCGGTGCCGATGTACACGTCGTGGACGTAGAAGGTGCCGTGCGGCTGGCGCAGGTCCGTCCGGTCGGGCAGGACCGGGGGCCGGGGGCGCGGCGCCAGCGGCATCGGGTCGAAGCACCCCGGCGCCTCGGCGTGGACGAGCACCTCGTTGCCGAAGACGTCCACGAGGTAGATGCCCATCGCCTCGCCGTCGCCCGTCCGGCGCGAACAGAGGAAGTACTTGCCGGCCGAGGCGGGTGCCTGCGGGTCGTACAGCGGGTACGGGTCCTCGTACTTCGGCCGGACCCGCGTGAAGGTGTCGTAGTTGCCGACGGTGACGAGGTCGCGGGCCTCCGGCGGCCAGGTGCGGACGACGGGCCGTTTGCCGTCCATCCCGCGCGAGCGATCGACGACGGCCAGGGCGCCCCACGGGCGGTCGTGGCACGAGGTGAACGTGGCGACGAACCGGTCCGTGCCGGGGATGGCGCGGGCGTCGATCACCCCGCCGGGCGAGGCCGTGTTGTTTCCCCACAGGAGGGCGTGGTTGGTGCCGTCCGGCCGGCAGAGCCAGACGCCCTGGGCGTCGCCGAAGTTGCGGTCGACGTACTCCCACCGGTCGTAGACGACGGACCCGTCGGGCATGAGGGCGGGATGCCCCTCGTGCAGCGTGCTGTGGCCCACCTGGTGGACGTTGGCCCCGCCCGCGTCCATCCGGAACAGGTTGCCCATGATGTGGCGGTTGCACATGCAGAACTTCGGCTCGCGGGTGGAGGCGAAGACGATGCGGCCGTCGGGAAGGTAGCACGGGTCGATATCCGAGACGCCATCCAGGGCCGTCAGGGCGCGCAGGCGGCCGCGCGTGGGGCGCGGCGGGTGCGGAGACCCGCCGCGCTTTGCGGCGTTTCCCGCGCGGCGGTCTTCCCGGGCCGCCGCGTCGGCGCGGAGGTCCAGTTCGTAGATGGAGTAGTCGTCTTTCGGTTCGCGACGGATGGAGAGGAGGACCCGCTGCCCGTCGAAGTGGACGTCCGGGTCGCGGGCGACGCCGTCGGGCAACTCGAGGAGGGTCTCGACGCGGCCGCCGCCGGCCAGGTGCAGCAGTTTGACGGCCCCGGGCCCCTGGAACTTGCCGGCGTTGATCTCCCCGTTCTGGAACATCGTGGCCGTATTGTGATGGTCCGAACGGTACTGGTGCCGGACGACGAACAGGATCGGATGGTCCGCGAGGAGCGGGCTGGCGAGCAGGGCCTCGCGGGCGAGCGCTTCAACGTCTTCGACGCATGCCTGCAGGGCCTCCGGCGCCGCGGTTTCCACCCTCTGCCGAATCTCGTTCAAGCGGGCGAGGTACGTCCGGCCGTCCGGGTACCGCTCGCCGAACGTCTCGGCGAGGTCGCGGACGGCCGCGCGGACGGAGGCCGCCCGGCCCAGTACCTGCTGCCGCGCGGCGTCGCGGCGGGCGCGGTCGAGGGCCGCGAACCGTTCGGCCGTCGCCGCCTCGTCGATCCTTCCGCGGGCGCGGAAGTCGTCGAACGTGACGTGCCCCCAGCCGCCCGTGTGGCGGTCCACGATGCGGAGGAGGAGCGGCTTGCCGACGAGGTCCGGCACGTCCCAGGCCACGCGCTGCATCGTCTCGGTATTCTTGCCGCGGGCCTGCCGCACCTCCTGGCCGTCGGCCGTGCAGAGGGCGACGTATGTTGTTTTGTGCCGCCCGCCGCCGACGAGAAACGACACCTCCGGGCCGGCGAGCCGGAAGACGGGTGATTCCAGGACGCCCGTCATGCGGTCGGTGCGGCCGCCGTCGGCGCACTCGAGCGTGTTCAGGTAGAACCGTCCCTGCTTGTTGTAGCGGACGGTCGGGCGGTTGTGGAAGAACTCGACGTCGGCGACCATCCGGTCGAACCGGCCCTCGACGACGCGCCAGCCCTGGAGGTCGCCCGTCTCGAAATCGAAGACCACAAACGCGCCGGGCTGCGCAGGCGTTGCGGCCGTGGCCTTCAGCGACGCCGCTGCCGGAGGCAGGACCGAAAGCACGACCGCGGCGACGAGCACCGCGGTCGCGGGCGGATTCGATACACGACCTTGTACCATCCTGCCATCCCTGTCCTGCCGCCAGGTGCGCGGCGGGACACTATTGCTCCTGGGGCATCAGCCGGCAGACGGTCACGCAGTCCCGCTCGAACTGGGGGACGTAGAGGAGCATCCGGTCGCGGTCGAGGCCGATGTCGGCGGGCGTGTCGAGTTCCACCAGGGTGTAGACGTGCTTGCGGTCGGGCGCGATCGCCGCCACGCGGTTCGCGTGCATGTCCGAGACGAGAATCGTCCCGTCGTCGAGGACTTCGATGCCGTCGGGCGTCACGAAATGGTCGGCCAGGCCCATCGGCACGGGGTCGGCCGCGCCCGTGGGGTCGAGTTCGTAGACCTCGTGCAGGTCCCAACTGACGGCGTACATCTTCTCCTTGAAGAAGGTGATGCCGTTGACGCCGGCGGGCGCCTTGACGCGCGTCACGCCCTCTTTGGCCATGCGATAGACGACGCCGGCGGCGGTGTCGGAGACGTAGACGGCGTCGCCGTCGGTGGCCATGTCGTTCAGGTGCTCGCCCTGGGGGCCCTTGAAGGGTTTCACGCCCCTGGCGGCGGTGAGCGGGAAGCCGAGGACGCGGCCGTTGTCCGCCACGTACAGGACGCGGTTATGGAGGGCCATCCCCTTGGGGCTGTGCAGGGGCACCTCCTCGGTGGAGACCTGCCAGCGCATGTCGATGGGCGTGCCGCCCGGCGCCAGCAGGGCGATCGAGCCCTTGCCGTCGTCCGCCCAGTAGGCGCCCGAGTCGGTGTCCATGTTCGAGACATAGACCTTGCCGGTCTGGGCGTCGACGAGGCAGCACTCGGGGACGGCCAACTGGCCGACCGCGGTAATCTGCTTCATCTTCCACGCCTCGGCCGCGCAGCCCGCCAGGGCGGGCAGCCCGCACACGAGGAGCACGACGGGCCACGCTGAACGCTTCATCGCTCTCTCCTTGCTGACTGGACAAACGGCTGGTACCAGAACGATTTCCAGTACGCCCGGTCGGTGGCATAGGGATCGACGGGATCCTCAGGCCCCAGGTCCTTCGGCAGCATACCGTAGCGCTTCATCTCGCGGATGTACGGCCTGCCGGGCCGGAAGCCGGCCACGTCGAAGCGCTTGTCCTCGTGCTCTAAATAGTGCTCGCCGCGGCGGATCCATGCAAGGAGTTTCTGGTAGTCCGGGTCCTTCGTGTCCGCGAAGACCTCCGGCGCCTGCTTCCTGCCCTTGGGCGGCTTGGCCTTGGCCCGGCACGTGCCGTAGCCTCCGGCCTTCTTCGCGAGCGGCCCGAGCAGGAAGGCGGACTTCTCCGGCCGGCTGAGGTTGAACACCAGTTCGCGGTTGTACCGCTTGGAGTTGCCCGACAGGGCCGTCGGCAGGCTCATGCCGCCCCGGTGGCACGAGGCGCACCGCTTGCGGATCACGGCCTGGGCCACCTTGGTCTCCGGCCAATCCAGGTCGTGGCGAATGCGCGTGTTCTGGATGCTCCGATAGAGCATGCCGGTGCCGAGGGCGCCGTAGGTGCCGGGATACGGCGCGCCGGACTCGATCCAGTACCGGACCATCTTGATCTCGTGCGGGCTGGCCTTGACGTCGTGGTGGCCGCCGGAGAGTTTCTTCATGATGGGGCTGGCCACGGCGCCGACGGAGCGCGGCGGGCGGCTGCCCACCGCCTTGTTCCGCCCGTCGACGTACTGCTTGCGGTACGTCAGGTTCAGATAACTGTGGCACCAGTACGGGCCGCGGTCGCCGGCCAGGCTGAACCCGCCGGCCCGTTTGTCCGGGTTGTGGCAGGTAACGCAGTGCTTGTCGAGGATAGGCTGAACGTCGCGCGGGAAGTCGAAGACGTCCGGCACGTCGTCGATGGGCCGAATCCGGCTCGGCGCCCGTTCGACAGCCAGGAGCGAGGTCTCTTTCGGATACATGGCGGTGGTGCGGCGCTCGTGGCAGCCGACGCACCCGGTCGTCTCGCCCGGCTGGACGGTGACGAACGAGTGCATCCGCTTGATGGCGTTGTCACGGGAGTCCATGGCCACGAAGAAGAGGCTCCGCAGGGCCGGCACCTCGAAGTACGCCGAGCCGTCCTCCTCCACCGGCACGGTGCCGAGGATGCGTTCCAGGATGAAGGTGCCTCCCTGGGTGATGGGCTGCATGCCGCCGTGGAAGTGGATCGGCTCGGGCAGCAGTTCCAGGACGAGGAGTTTGGTGATTTCGCCGTCCTTGACGCCCTCCATGTTCCGGCCGACGCCCACGTCGCTGAGGACGAGGCGGCCGGTGGCCTGGGCCGGGTCGGTGCGCTCGACGACGCGGGTTTCGCGCGGCCGGGCGCGCAGGGGCCGCGGCTCGTGCAGGTCCATGTTGCCTTCCTTGGCGCGGAGGACCTGCGTGCGGCCTTGGCCGTCCATCAGTTCGATGCCCCGCGGGCTGGCCAGGAGGATGCAGTCCTCGGAGAACGGATACGGGTCGCGCCAGATCGGTTTGCTGTGGATATCCCGCGTGTACGGGCGGGCGTCCGGGCCGGCGTCCGGGTCGACGACCGTGACGCGGCCGGCGTGTTCGCGGCGTCCGTGGCCGGGCGAGAAGATCGAGAGGACCCGGTCGGTGCCGGGAATCGGCTTGGCGTCGAGCATCACGATGCCGCCGTGCATGTTGCCGAAGTAGACCATCTGGCCGGTGCCGTCCGGATTCACCGTCCACAGGTGATGGTAGTGGACCTGGCTGCGGTCGGTGTACTCCCACCGCATGTAGAGGACGCGGCCGTCGGGCATCATCCACGGGGTGTTGTCGTGATCGTTGTTCGAGGAAATCGGGCGGAGGTTCTCGCCGTTCGGTCCGCAGCGGTACATGACGCCCACCTGGGTGAGCCAGCAGTTGACCCACCGCTTGCACCGGGTGGAGACGAACAGGATGTCGTCGCTGGGCAGATAGATGGCCTCGTAATCGTCGTAGTCGCCGCGGGTGATCTGGCGGACCCCTGAGCCGTCCGGGGCACACTCGTACAAATGATAATGGTCCGTGCCGCCCTTGCGCCACGAGAAGAGGATCTTCTTGCCGCTGTAATGCACGTGGGGGTCGCGGATGTTGCCCTTGGGGTCATCGATGAGGACGGTGACCTTGCCGGTCCTGAGGTTCATTCGGACAAGCCTGCCCCCCGGGACGTAGGTCTTGCGATTCTCGTCCTCGGCGTAGTAACTGATGTTGGCGTACCAGTGGGGGTCGGGTCCCATGGGCCGCGCGGCGTAGATGATGTCTTCGACGCCGGCCATCGGGCCTTCGAGGGCCCGCTGGAGCAGGTCCTTCCGGGGCGGTTTGCCCGCGACCGCATGGCCGGCGAGGAGGCAAAGGCACACACACGCCGCGGCGGCCAGCGCCGTCCGCGCCGGGCGGGAACGCACACGCAGGATTCGGCTCGTCATAGGCACCTCAGAGCGACATCAGATAGGCGGCCAGGTCGTCGATTTCCTTCTCCGACAGGCCACTCGTCTTGCCGTGCTTGTCCTCCTTGTTGAACGTCGTCAGGACGTCCTTCAGGTATACCGCCTTGCCGCTGTGCAGGTACGGCGCGGTGCGATAGCACTCCTCGAGGACGGGCGTGTCGAACTTGCCGTTGAACTTCTTGCCGCGGTCGAGGTCGTACTCGGTGCCCACGTCGTACGCCTTCTTGTCCGTGAAAAGCGGCGCGGGATGGCAGCCCGCGCAGCCGGCCTTGCCCTCGAAGATCTTCTTGCCGCGCGCCGCCGCCTCGGTCAGGCCGCCGTCGGGCTTCAGGTGCGGGCTGGGTTCGGGCTCGAGCGACCGCAGGTAGGTGGAGACGGCGTCGATTTCCTCGTCCCTGGCCTGGTGAAACTGGATGTGGCGGAAGCCGGCGGCGACGGCCACCTCCATCTTGTCCCGCACGCCGCGCGACATGACCGGCGGGGCCTTGTGCGAGAGGATGAGCGACCGGGCGTTCTTCGGGTTCCCGAGACCGTCGTTCAGGAGGTCCCAGTTCAGGCCGTCGGCGCGGGCGTCCTCCGGGTGACACGTGGCGCAACTGAGCCAGTGCTGGAAGCACATCGTGCCGTCGTGGAAGTGCCGCTCGCCAAGGCGAATGGCGTCGGGCTCCGGGTTCTCGCCGACCGGGATGCGGGCCGGGACGCGGCCGCTTCCGGGGTCGGCCAGCGCCACCTCGCCGGCGAAGTAGACCGCGACGGCGAGGGTGCGGCCGTCGGGCGAGAGGTCCACGCCGCGCGGCCCCTTGCCGGTGACGTGCGTGCGGCGCATCAGGCCGGCGCCGTAGAGGGCGGCCAGGTCGTTGACGAGGTCCGCCCGCTTCGTCGGCTCCTGCTTGATTTCCTTCCAGATGTCGGGCACGTAGCCGTTGGGGCCGCCCTTGCCTTCCGGCAGGGGCTTGCCCTCCAGGAGCAGGTGGACGCCTTCCAGGTCCACCCGTGCCACCTGGTGGACGCCGGAGAGGGTGACCCAGATCGTCTCGCCGCCGCTGCCGAGCGTCACGCCCCACGGGTCGGCCGCCCCCTCGGAGAGGCGGTCGAGCAGAAGCGTGGCCACGTGCGCCTTCGCCTTCAGGTCGATGACGCTCAGGCCGTTCGTGTTGACCCACCCCCGTTCCAACTGGGTGGTGGGCAGCGTCGTCCGGCCGACGGTGTGGACGGCGTAGGCCCACCGGCCGTCGGGCGAAATCGCGATGCCGCGAAGCGACGTCGATCCGCCCGGCATCTTGACGTGCTTGACGACCTTCAGGCCCTCGAGGTCGATCAGGCTGAGGCAGGCGGCCGTCTGCGGGTCCGCCGCGCTGCCGCGAGGCAGCAGGTTCCCGACGACCGCCATCGACTCGTCGGGCGTCACGGCCGCGAAGAACGGCTGGTGCAGCAGTGCCACGCGTCCCTTTTCCTTGCCGGAAGCCAGGTCCACGATCGAGACGTCGTCCTCGACCGTGTTGCCGGCGATGAGCAGGTTCTTCTTGGGCGCGATCGCGACGCCGCAGGGACGCAGCCCGACCGGCAGGCGGCGTCCGACCTTGCCGCTGCCGGCGTCGACCTCCGCCACGGTGCCGGCGTTGCGTTCGGCCACGTAGACCTTCTTGCCGTCGGCGGACCAGGCTACCCCCGTGGGCTCACCCTTAAGGTCCACTTCGCGAGCCACCTTCTTCGCCGCCACATCCACCAGGCACAGGCAGCCGGCGGTGCGGTCGGAGACGGCCAGCGTCTTGCCGTCCGGCGAGAACGCCAGGTCGTACGGCGAGCGGTAGACGGGCCGCTCCGCCGCCGCGGCGTCGCACGCCACGGTCATAAGGAGACCGGCGGCCAGGAGGACAAGCGTCAGCAGACACGACAACCGTTTCATGGGGTATCCTTCTCTGCAAGACGTTCAGCGCGGCGGGGCTCCGGCCCCACCGCGCGGCCAGCCGCATTCGTCTTCTGCGCGGCGGGCCGGGAGTCCCGCCGCGTCATGTGCGTTGTCCTGTGTGGCCCGGCCGGCTTGTCCGGCCGGGAGGCCATATCGACCCGGTTGGACCAGCCAACCGGGCCACACACGGCGCGGGCGGAAGCCCCCTATTCGGCCGCGCCGGCAGCCATCTGCCGCGGGGCATCGTCCGGGGTCACCACGCGGAACCCCACGTTGTACACCTTCTGCCAGGGGCGGTAGCGCCACCGCAGCGCCGACCGGCACCGCCTGGGCCGGTCGTAGAACGACCCGCCCCGCACCACGCGCATGCCGTCGGCCTGGAAGTCGTTCCGGCCGTCGCCGGCGCGGTACGGATACGGCCGGTAGAGCGACCGGGTCCATTCGCAGACGTTGCCGTGCATGTCGCGGAGGCCCCACGGGCTGGGCTCGCGCTTGTCGACGTTGGCGGTGACGGTATCGCCGTCGTTGACGTCAGCCGCGCACGGGATCCACTTGGGCGAGTCGCGGCGGCAGAGGCTCAGGAGGCGGCTGTCGGCCATGTTCGCCACCTTCGAGAAATCGGCATCGCAGCCGCCGTACCACAGGGGCGTGCCCGTTCCGGCGCGGCAGGCGTACTCCCACTGCGCCTCGGTCGGGAGCGTGAAGCGGCGGCCGGTCTTCTTCGAGAGCCACCGGCAGAAGGCCATCGCCTCCTTCCAGGTCAGGCGGATGACGGGCTGCCGGGGCCCGTTCGCCGGTTCGCCCCGCCGGTTCTGGTCCTTGTTGTACCACGAAATGTACCGGCTGTCATGCGTCGGATCGAAGAGGGCGTACTGGGCGTTCGTGGTTTCGCACACCGCCATCCAGAACGGCTTCTCGATACGGACACGGTGGGGCGGCCACTCGTCCGGCCACCCCTCGGGGTCGCCCATGACGAACTCGCCGGCCGGGATGCGCACCAGGTCCAGCGTCACGCCGTCGGCCAGCGCGATCGTCTGGCGGGCGGTATCGGCCTCGCCCTGGCGCTTGCGGGCCTCGGCGGCGTCGAACGGCCATCCGGCACACTGCACCTGCCGCACGGTCGGCCCCTTCGGCGGGGTGGGCTTGACGGGGCGGACCGGCGCCGGTTCCTCCTCGACGGGGATGACCTCCGGGTCCAGGTTCAGGCCGGCGTACCGTTTGAAGAGTTCGGCCCGGCGCTGGCGGCCCTCGCCGCGGATACTGCGATGCTCGCTCCACGTGCCGTGGCACGGGACGTTCAGGTCGATCCAGGTCAGCAGGCGGTCCCAGGCCTCGACGTCGAGTTCCACGCCGCCGTGGCCCTTCTTCAGCATCTGGACGAGTTCGCTCGTCTCGGGATGGTACTCGAGCGGCGGCATGAGGTGGTAGTCGCTCTCCGGCCCGGGCCGGCGGACGAATCGGTGCAGGGCCTCGTACGCGGGGGTCCAGCGGCCCTTGTAGTCGGGACGCTGATCCTTGCGGCGGAAATCGGGCGGCGTCTTGCCGTCGGCCCGCTTCGCACCGTTGTGACATCCGACGCAGTACTTGTCCAGGACGGGCTGGACCTCGCGCTTGAAACTGAATCCCCGCGGCGGGCCGTACCACGGCTCGATCTCCGACGGCGGAAGGCGGGTGGCCATCGTGTCGTGCGGCGGGGGCCGCTCCGCCTGGCGCTCGTGGCAGCCGACGCAGGACGCCACTTCGCCCGGCATCGCCGTATACCACGACCGCATGATCTGGAGGGCGTTGCCGTCGGCATCCAGCGGCTCCAGGACGATCGGCCGGTTCGCCGGCACGCGGAACATGGCCGACCCGTCCGGATGGACCGGGACGGTGCCGAGGATGCGCTTGACGTCCCACGGCCCGTCGATACCGATGTTGATGTGCCCGCCCATCCCACGGTACCCGTAATGATTCGTGAAGACGCGGAGGGCCTTGACGGTGCCCTTCGGCACGCCCTCCAGGCCCTTGCCCCGGTACACGTTCGCCATGTAGACGATGGCGTCCTTGCGCTTCGGGTCGACGCGGTCGGGGATGACGGGCGGCGTGGGCCGCTTCCGGATCGGCACGGGCTCCAGCAGGGCGTAGCCCGGCTCGCGGCGCAGGGGGACCATGTTGTCGAAGACGTCCACGAGGTACAGGGCCCATGGGCTGTGGTTGTCCATCCGGCAGGCCACGAGGAGGTACTTCTCGCTGAGCGGCCAGGGATGGAGGAACTTCGGCCAACTGGCGTTGACGAGTTGGTCGCGGATGATCGGTTCCACTTCCTCGTCGTGGCCGGGGATCCGCTGGACGACGCCGTCGGCCTCGTGCCTGCCCTTGGCGGGGTCGAGGATAAGGAGTTCGCCCATGCGCGGCACGCCGTGGTGCCCGGAGATGATGGCGGCCACCTTCGTCGGGTGACCCGGCATCGGCCGGGCGTAGAACATCGAGTTGGGCCAATACGAGTTGCTGCCGTACAACTCGAACTGGCTCGTGCCGTCCGGGTTCATCTCGAACAGCAGCCGCGAGAAGTAGTGCGGCGTGTCGCTG